>NZ_DAOLGP010000001.1:240106-314021 GCF_035329545.1 Candidatus Neomicrothrix sp. | reverse complement strand
GTGGGCGGGTCGTTCGTCCCCTCCACCGACATGGGCCGCCACCGCCTCGACCACTTGGAGTTCGGTTGGCGTGAGGCTGGCCCACCCGATCGATGGGCGGCGTCGCGGGCCTCGAGACCGGCGCACATAGGCGATCACGTCCTCGATCGTGGCGTCGGTCGGCCAACCGCGTTCGTCGGCCCCGGGAGCCTGATCGATGTCGCCGAGATCCACGCAACCGTCGGCAGTTGCCGGAGAGGGTTCGGTCTCGAACGCTTCGACGAGGCGGCCGGCGGTCAGTTGCTGCAGCTCGGTGCGGACGATACCGAGGCGATTGCGCTCACGGCGGCAGACCTCCGACAGCCATCGGGCTGTCGAACGGTCGCCTCGGGCTGCGATCGCCAGTGCAAGCACCTCGACCGCATCAAGACGCGCAGGGCGAAGGTCGAGCTGGGTCAAACGCTCGAGCGCCGCAGCGGCCTCGGCCTCAGCCGCACCGAAATCACCCCGCTCGAGGTCGGCCAGAGCGAGCGCAGGAGCGGCCACGGCACGAGCATTGGGGCTCGCCAGTGCGTCGATCGCCTGGTGCGCGAGGTCGGCCCGACGGATGGCCTCGTCGACGTCGCCGGCCAGCAAGGCGACGGCGGTGGCGATCCCCTGCAACCGAGCGCCAAACGCTGGTGCAAACATGGCGATCAGATCAACATCGGCATCGACGATCGTCTGAGCTCCGTCGACGTCCCCCTGGTCGACGAGCACGAGCAGAAGGTTGGTGACCACGACCGGCAGGGTGAGCCCGGCCTCTGTCCGTTCGCCCCGCCGGCGGCTCTCGAGCAGCGCAGCGGTCCACTCGGCACCGGTGCCGCGCAGCAGCGCGTCGGTGGCCTCAAGGCCGACAAGTAGCGCCGAAAGGTTCGGGTCGTGGGTGCGGGCAACCTGGGCGCGGCTTGACGCGATCGCCGCCGCCGCATCAGCTGAACGCCCACGAGCGATGGCGGCGGTGGCCCGACCGATCTCGTCCCACGCCAACAAGAGGGGGTGGTCGAGTGCGACGGCGAGGGGTCGAGCGGCGTCCAGCTCGGCGATTGCCCGCTGGTGGTCGTGACCAATGAGGTGCGTGAACGCCAGGACCTGCCGGGCGTCGGTGAGGCCCCACCGGTCGCGGGCCCGCTCGGCAAGCTCGATCGCCTGCTCGAGCGTGGCGATGGCGGCGACGGGGTCGAGGTAGCTCTCGATGCTCCCGAGCGTGTCCAGGGAACGGCCCGCGTACCGGTCGTCACCCAGCTCCTTGGCCAGCTGGCACGTCGCTGTCGCACCGCCGATCGCGGCTTCGAAGTCGCCGGCGTAGGTGGCGAGGTGGCTGGCGCCCCAGCGGGCGGGAAGCTCGAGGCGAGCGTCGGAGGCCGACACGGCTTCGGCCGTGGCGAACCACGAGCGTGCCTCTCGGAAGCGTCCGGCGCTCAGCCAGAAGAAGGTGAGCCGTCCGACGATGCTCCAGAGGAGGTCTGCGGCGTCGACATTGCCGTCTCTCGCGTTGGTGGTGAGGTGGTCGAGGGCGACGCTGACGATTCCGTCATCGAGGGCGAGAGCCTCGAGGAGGCGGACCTGCTCGTCACCCATCAGGTCCTGGTCCCACACCGCGGTGCACCGGGCGACGTGGTCGGCCAACTGATCGAGCGCAACGCCGACCTCCCCCCGCTCGGCGAGCTGGCGCGCCGCGTACGCCACGATCGTGTCGAGCAGCCGGAAGCGTGTCCCCCCTGCGCGGGGTTCGGCCGCGAGCAGCGACTTGCTGACCAGCCGGCCGAGCAGGTCGTCGACGCGATCGGCGTCGACGGCGCCGCTTGCCACCGCGTCGACCGCGGCCGTGTCGAAGGACCCGCGGAACACCGCAAGTCGGTCGAGGAGGTGGCGCTCGTCGGCGGCGAGCAGCGAATACGACCAGGCCACCGACGCCTCAAGCGTGCGGTGGCGAGGAAGCGCAGCGCGGTTGCCCGACACCAGAAGACGGAAACGATCCTGGAGTCCGTCGCGGATTCGCTCCGGCGACAGTAGGTCGAGCCGGGCTGCGGCCAGCTCGACGCCGAGTGGCAGGCCGTCGAGTCGCCGGCAGATCTCGCTCACCGTACCGAGTGCAGAGGCATCCAACTTGAGCTCCGGCCGCACGAGCGACGCGCGGTCGACGAACAGATCGACCGCGTCGCGTCCGCCCGGGCGATCGGACGATTCGCCAAGGGCAGCGTGGCCCATCGGCGGAACCCGGTACACGGCTTCGCCGGCGATACCCAGGGGCTCCCGGCTGGTGACGACCACCCGGAGGCCGGCGACGCGAGCCAGCACGGCGTCGACGACGCGAGCGACCGGTTCCACGAGGTGCTCGGCGTTGTCGACGAGGAGGACGAACGTCGCCGCGGCAAACGGCACGTCGTCGATCGGGTCGACCGTGGTGAGGTTGTCGATCGAGTCGACAATCTGGTCGACGGGGTCGCTCTGCGGGTCGTCGCGCTCGCCGAGAGCAGCGAGGAACGCTGTGGCGACCCCGCCATCATCGTCGACCGTCGCCAGTTCGATCCACGCTTTCCGGGCGGCGACGGTGCGGACCAGCTCGAGCGCCAACCGGGTTTTCCCGCACCCGCCCGGTCCGACCAGGGTCACCAGGCGGGCACGGTCATGCAGCCCACACAACTCCTCGAGCTCGGCTCGACGTCCCACGAACCGTGTCCTGGGCGCCGGGATGGGACGGGTACCGCGCACCGGGCAACCCTACCGACCACCCGAAGGCGCCGCGGCCGTCGTGGTCGCTGATGTGATTTCCTCCTTCGAGAGAAATGGGGCGAGCAACCCGGCGACGTCGGCGGTCAGCACGTCTGGGTACTGCGACCAGAACTCTTCGACGTTGGCCCGGTCGCGATCGTAGGTTCGCACCCGGGCGAAGCGATCCGGATCCTGTGGGTCGACCTCGAACACATAGAGCGCCACGTTGTCGAACACCCGGCCGTCCTTCTCGCCAATCTCGTGCAGCACCTCGATCACGCGGTCGTCGCTGGCGCAGACGTCGATCAGCTCGTGACGGCAGTTGCCGTCGAAAAAGTCGAACCACCAGAGCAGCAGTGCCCTGACCTGGTCGCGACCCCGCAGCTCGCGCAGCGGTCCGGCGCCGATGTCGTTCACCCAGACGACGTCGGCCGACATTGCCTCGATGGTTGCCTCCATGTCGCCGTCGTCCCAGAGGGCGTGGAAGAGCTGGCGGGCTTGGATGGCTCGAGGGTGTTCGGGCATGGCGGCCTCCGTGGGTCGTGATCAGGTGGAACCCATCATTGGCCCACCGGGGGTGGAGGAACATCGGCCAAACGGGTGACATCGGGTCGGTCCGCGGATCGCGATCCCCACACCCGGTCGAGGTGATCGCAGTGACCCCTTGGTATCGTCGCGACGGTCGGTAACAATCGACTCACCAGCGGTACCACCAGGGGGAAGCACATGAGAGTTTCTGAGGCAGTTCGGCGAGAGGTCGTCACGGTCGCACCCGACGCAACCATCGTTCAGGCGGCGGAGACCATGGAGTCGACCGGCGTCGGCGCGATGGCCGTGGTCGACGACGGGGCATTGGTGGGCATCGTGACCGATCGCGACATCGTCTGCCGCGGGATCGCCCGAAAAGTGCCGCTCGACGGTCGGATCGATTCGCTGATGAGCACCCCGGTGCATTCGGTCGCTGCCGATTCCGACCTGCACGATGCATCCGCCATGTTCCGCCAGCACGCCGTGCGTCGCCTGGCGGTGGTCGACGGCACCGGCATCGTCGGGGTGATCACCGTCGACGATTTACTCATCAACGTGAGTTCCCACCTGGCCGACATCTGCCAACCGGTGACGGCCGAGGCGATCTTCGGCCATCGGGACGCCCCCGCCCCGGCAGTACCTCCCTCGACTTCCTGAGTCGACGAACTCAGCTTCCGCCCACCGACACTACGGCGGCGCCGGTGAGCCGGTCGGCGGCCACGTCGCGAAGCGCCTCGTCCACGCGTTCGAACCCGTAGGTGGTGACGGTGGGACGCAGTGGGACGGACTCCGCCAGGGCCAGCAGCGCCTCGCCATCGGCCCGGGTGTTGGCGGTGACGCTGCGCATCTGGCGCTCCTGAAACAGCTCGGCGTCGTAGTTCATGGCCGGGATGTCGCTGAGGTGGATGCCGGCGATCGCCAGGGTGCCGCCCCGGTCGAGAGCGCGCATCGCCACCGGCACCAGGTGCCCCACCGGCGCAAACAGAATGGCCGAGTCCAGCGGCACGTCCGGCTCGGCGTCGCTGTCGCCCGCAGCGGTGGCGCCCAGCTCCAGGGCCAGCCGACGGGCCTCGGGCGCCCGGGTAAACACGTGCACTTCGGCGTCGCGGGCCAGGGCCATCTGGGCGACCAGGTGAGCCGACGCCCCGAATCCATAGATGCCAAGTCGCCCACCGTCGGGCAGCTCGGCACGCTGGAGCGCCCGGTACCCGATAATGCCCGAGCACAACAGGGGCCCGGCCGAAGCGTCATCGAAGCCGTCGGGCAACGCGTACGCGAACGCCTCGTCCACGGTGGTGAGCTCGGCGAAGCCGCCATCGGCGTCCCAACCGGTGAACCTCGGTGTCAGGCACAGGTTTTCGTCACCCCGCCGACAGAAGCGGCACACTCCGCAGGTGTGGCGCAGCCAGGCGATGCCCACTCGCTGGCCAACCTCGAAGCGATTGGTGGCCGCACCCCGGGCCACCACCACACCCACCACCTCGTGACCAGGGACAGTCGAGGGGCGATGGGGCACCAGGTCACCCTCGGCCAGGTGCAGGTCGGTGCGACACACGCCGCAGTAGGTCACCTGCACCAGTATCTCGTTGGCCTCCGGTTTGGGATCGGGTCGCTCCCCCAACACCAGGGGGCCCCGCTCGATCGGTCCCGGTCGGTCGACGCTCCATGCCTTCATAGTCCTGCCCCCATCGCCCAGCCCTCATTGGGGCCGCTGTGCCGGTCCTGCTGCCCCGGATCACGTGTTCAGGGTAGGGCCAAGGTCCTTGGGGGTCGAGGGCACCGCTCGCGTCGGTCGCCCCCGGCCGTTGGGCCATGGGCCGGCACAGCCGCTTCTGGAGAACGCCCGTCACACCCACGATCCCATCCTCTACCGTGGGGGACGAGGGGCGGGATGTTTGGCATCTCCACCCTCTCGTCAGCCCACCACAGCGAAAGGGACCCATGAGCAACGAACCCACAACCTCAGGATCAAGCGACGTCGAGGTTGCTCTTGCACAGCTACTCAAGCAGGCCGAGCAGGCTCGTACCACCCTCCTCGACACCGATGGTTCCTCCGAAGCCGAGGCCTCCTACCTGGCGGATGCTGCGCAGGCGCTGTCCACCATGGAGTTGGAGTTGACCTTCGCTCGGGCGACGCTGGCCGCCGAGCGGGCCGATACCAAACCCGACCTGGAGTCGACCCTCACCGATGCTGCCGATGCGGCCCGACGATGGATCGACGACGCCGGCGTACAGGCACAACTGGGCCGTATGGAGCTGCAGGATCGCGTGAGCGCTATCAGCCAGTACCTCGACCGGGCGCGGGCCGAGGTCATCCGGGCGGGCGAGCGAGTCTCGGACGTCGTCGGAACCGAACTGGGCGACGTGCGCTCTGCAACCCTCAGCTCGATCGACGGCATTCGCGATGTGATCGTCGATGCCGGACGCTCCATCCGGGCCGCCGGCGAGTCGCTGCAGGAGTAACGCACTGGGGACGTCGAAGCGCGTGCCCACCATGACCCTCCCGCGCCTCAGAGAGCGTGGATGAGCAGGGTGGGACATCGACGACCAGTTGTGTTGTTTGTCATGAACAGGTTCGAAAACCCGAGGAGCGATCACATGCATCAAAGCAACCCCGCCCGACGAGAGCCCTGCCGATGAACGACACTCGGTGGATCATCCCTCTCGAGCAGCTCACCATCGACGATGTCGGCAAGGCCGGCGGTAAGAACGCCTCGCTGGGCGAGATGATCAAACACCTCGGATCGGCCGGCGTGCGGGTGCCAGGCGGTTTTGCCGTCACCTCGGCCGCCTACTGGCATCTCGTCGACGATCAGGGCTTACGGCCGGCGATCGCTGCCGTCGGTGCCGGGCTCGAGAAGCACCCCGACTCGCTGCGATCCGTTGGCGCCACCGTTCGCGAGGCATTCCGCTCGGCCCGGGTGAGCGACGCTCTGGCCGACGAGCTGCGAGCGGCCTACGAAGCACTCTGTGACCGGGTCGGCCAAAGCGACGTGCCCGTCGCGGTGCGTTCGTCGGCGACGGCGGAGGACCTTCCCGAGGCGAGCTTCGCCGGCCAACAGGAGAGCTTCCTGAACGTTCGGGGGGCCGATGCGGTGATCGAGGCCTATCACCGCTGCGTCGTGTCGCTGTTTGGCGACAGGGCGATCGCCTACAGGGTCGAGAACGGCTTTGGCCATCTCGACGTGGCCCTCTCGGTCGGAATCCAGCAGATGGTGGCATCCGATACCGGCTCCGCCGGGGTGATCTTCACCATCGATCCGGAGAACGGGTTTCCCCACCACGTGCTCATCGATGCCGCCTGGGGGTTGGGAGAGGCGGTCGTGTCCGGCGTGGTCGACTCCGACCGCTACCGGGTGTTCAAGGCGTTTCTCGACGACGAGCGACTGGTGCCGATCGTCGAACGGTCGCTGGGCCGCAAGCGCCTCAAGATCGTCAACAGCACCGACGAGAGCGGCGACGGGCCCACGATGACGGTGGACACCACCAACGCAGAACGCAATCAGCTGGTGCTCGACGATCCCGATCTGCTGACGCTGGCCCGCTGGGCTGTCATCATCGAGAACCACTACGGCCGCCCGATGGACATCGAGTGGGCGAAAGACGGCGTCACCGGCGAGCTGTTCATCGTGCAGGCCAGGCCCGAGACGGTGCAGGCCCGCCAAAGCGGCGCCATCCTCACCAGCTACGAGGTCTCGAACCACGGCCCGCAGTTGGTCGAAGGTCTGTCGGTCGGCAGCGGCGCAGCCACCGGCGAGGTGTGTCGCCTCGACTCACCCGACGAGGGCGACCGGTTTGTATCGGGATCGATCCTGGTGGCCGATGCCACCGACCCCGACTGGGTTCCGGTGATGCAGCGGGCCGCAGCGGTGGTCACCAACCGCGGTGGACGCACCTCCCATGCTGCGATCGTCAGCCGCGAGCTGGGCGTTCCCGCAGTGGTCGGCACCGTCGATGCCACCTCCACCCTGGCCGAGGGACAACGGGTGACCGTGTCGTGCGCCGGCGGCGACGTGGGGCGGGTCTTCGACGGCCCCGCCAAGATCACCACGCACGAGCTGGCGCTCGACGACCTGCCGGCCACCCGCACCAACCTGATGGTCAACCTGGCCAACCCCGGGGCGGCGCTGAAGTGGTGGCGGCTACCGGCGGCCGGCATCGGCCTGGCCCGCATGGAGTTCATCATCGGCGAGCACATCAGGGCCCACCCCATGGCCCTGGCCCACCCCGACCGCATCGAGGATGTGGCCGTCCGCCGGGCGATCGATGAGCTCACCGGCCACCACTCCAGCCCGGCCGAGTACTTCGTCGACCGGTTGGCCTCCGGGATCGCCGCACTGGCGGCCACCTGGGCCGACCGTCCCGTGATCGTGCGCATGAGCGATTTCAAGACCAACGAGTATGCGGGGCTGCTGGGTGGCAGGCAGTTCGAGCCGACCGAGGACAACCCCATGTTGGGATGGCGAGGCGCCTCCCGCTACGACCACCCCGGGTATCGCGATGGGTTTGCGTTGGAGTGCCAGGCCGTCGCCCGGGTGAGAAGCGAGATCGGGTTCGACAACGTGATCGTGATGATCCCCTTCTGTCGCACCCCGGAGGAGGCCGATCGGGTCTTGCAGGTCATGGCCGAGGAGGGGCTGGCGCGCGGTGACAACGGTTTGAAGGTGTACGTGATGGCCGAGATCCCCTCGAACGTCATCAGGGCCGCCGAATTTGCCGAGCGCTTCGACGGGTTCTCCATCGGTTCCAACGACCTCACACAACTCACCCTGGGCGTCGACCGGGACTCCGCCGAGCTGGCGGCGCACTTCGGCGCCGACGACCCGGCGGTGCTCGCCCTCATCCGACAGCTGATCGATGCGGCCCACGCTGCCGACAGGCCTGTCGGGTTCTGCGGTCAAGCTCCCAGCAACGACCCGGAGTACGCCCGCCTGTTGGTCGAGGCGGGCATCGACTCGGTGTCGGTCACCCCGGATGCCTTCTTCGACGTCAACCGTCGGATCGCCGAGGCCGAAGCCGGGTAGTCACACGCAGGCAGGTTGACGCGGTCAGGATGAGATGATGCTCGACGATTCCGTCCCAGCCCAGTTCGCCGCCGGCCCCGGCTAGCTGAACGCCGGGTCGGTGGGGTTGCCCCCGCGCACAGCGATGACCGCGGTGCGACGGGCCCAGGATGCGTGGGAGGCCGGCCGTTGCGACCCGGTGAGCTTCGATGACGACGTCGACCGCTCGCGCCGAGCGTTCGACCGCCTGGCGGGCTGCGACGTTGGCAACGTGGCGCTCGTCGGCCAGGTGTCGACCCCAACCGGCCTGGTGGCGTCCTGCCTGCCCGACGGAGCCAACGTGCTGTGCGCCGAGGAGGACTTCACCTCTCTCGACCTCGATGACCTGGCGACCGCCTCCCGCGACGCCCAGGCCCAAACCTACGTCGGGCTTCATGACCGTGGTCCCGTCGGCGGATTGGATGGTGCCCCGTCACGCCGGTTGGTATGCGGGCGACGTCCCGTGGCAGTCGATTTACGGGCCGCCGTTGCGCCTGGCCATGGACGCCCGCCGCTTCAACGTCTCGCCGCCGAGGTGGTGCGATCCCTCGGGCGGTGAGTGCGTGCCCAGTCAAAGCGCGACCGCGCGCCGGTCGTGTCTCCCTCGCAGAAGCGAGGTGCGCCGACGCCCGAACGGTCAGCCGAGCAGCGCGATGATCGCGTCGGCCTGCTCGTCCAGCGTGGACGCCATCTCGGAGGAGGCGGCGCTGGTCGCCAACGATGCGGCGGCCCCGCCGACGACCAGCTCGGGCTGCAGCGGCTCCTCGTAGGGGTCATCGATGCCGGTGAAGTTGGAGATCTCCCCGGCGCGGGCCTTGGCGTAGAGCCCCTTGGGGTCCCGGGCCTCGCATTCGGCCAGCGGCGTCGCCACCCAGACCTCACGGAAGGGCACGCCGGCCAGTTCGGCTCGGGCCCGCACGGCGTCGCGGCCCGATCGGTACGGCGAGATCAACGGCACCAGCACCACCTGGGCCGCCTCGGCCATCAGCAGGGCCACCTCGCCCACCCGGCGGATGTTTTCCCGTCGGTCGACCTCGGAAAACCCGAGGTCGGCGCACAACCCGTGGCGCACGTTGTCCCCATCGAGGATGAACGACGGACGCCCGGAGACGACGAGGCGCCGTTCCACCTCGACCGCCAGGGTCGACTTGCCCGACCCGGACAGCCCGGTCAGCCACACGACGGCACCCCGGTGGCCGAGCGCTTCCGCCCGGGCATCGGCATCGATCTGGCCGGCGTGCCAGGTGACGTCATCGGTCACGGCGCACTCAAACCTGCTGGGCTTCGCCCAGCACCATGCCGGCGCCGACGGTGGCGTTGGTGTCCTCGTCGACCAGGATGAACGAGCCGGTGGTGCGGTTACGGCGGTACTCGTCGACAAACAGCGGAGCGGTGGTGCGCAGGGTCACCCGCCCGATCTCGTTGGTGGTCAGGCCACTGGCGGTCTCATCCCGGTGCAGTGTGTTGATGTCCAAGCGGTATTTCACGTCGCGAACCTTGGCCCGTGCGGTGCGGGTCGTGTGCTTGATCGAGTACATCGCACCCTCCCTCAGCGTGGACGTGTCCCCCATCCAGGCGATCATCGCATCGATGTCCTGGGTCACCCGAGGCTGGTTGGCCGGACGGCAGATCATGTCGCCCCGGCTGACGTCCAGCTCGTCGCTCAGGCGGATCGTCACCGACATCGGGTTGAACGCCTCGTCGACCGGCCCGTCGGCGGTGTCGATCGAGGCGATCGTCGTCGTCAGGCCGGAGGGCAACACCACCACGTCGTCGCCGGGCTTGAAGACGCCGCCGGCCACCGTGCCCGCATAGCCCCGATAATCGTGAAACTCGGTGGACTGCGGGCGGATCACGTACTGCACCGGGAAGCGGGCATCGATCAGGTTGCGATCCGACGCGATGTGCACCTCCTCCAGGTGGTGCAGCAGCGAGGTTCCCTCGTACCACGGCGTGTTGGTGCTGCGGCTGACGATGTTGTCGCCGTGCAGGGCCGACACCGGGATGAACGTCAGGTCGCCGATGTCCAACTTCGCCGCAAAGGAACGAAACTCGTCCTTGAGGCGTTCGAAGACCAACTGGTCGTAGTCGACCAGGTCCATCTTGTTGACCGCCAGCACCAGGTGAGGGATGCCGAGCAGCGACGCCAGGAAGGCGTGACGCCGGCTCTGTTCGAGCACGCCCTTACGGGCATCCAACAGGATGATGGCCACGTCGGCGGTGGACGCCCCGGTGACCATGTTGCGGGTGTACTGAATGTGGCCGGGGGTGTCGGCGATGATGAACTTGCGGTTTGGCGTGGCGAAGTAGCGGTAGGCCACGTCGATCGTGATGCCCTGCTCACGCTCGGCCCGCAAGCCGTCGGTCAGTAGCGCCAGGTTGGTGTACTCGGTGCCCATCTGCACCGAGGTGGCCTCCACCGACGCCAGCTGATCCTCAAAGATCGTCTTCGTGTCGAACAACAGGCGACCGATCAGGGTCGACTTGCCGTCGTCGACGCTGCCGGCCGTCGCCAAGCGCAGGATTTCCATTAGAAGTACCCCAACTTTTTTCGATCCTCCATGGCCGCTTCGGAGGCCCGGTCATCGGCACGGGTGGCCCCACGCTCGGTCACCCGGGCGGCCGCCACCTCGGCGACGATCTCGGCGTTGGTCGCCGCCGGCGACTCAACTGCGCCCGTGCAGCTCATGTCCCCCACCGTCCGGTAGCGCACAATGCGGGTCTCGATCACTTCGTCGTCGCCCGGCTGAACGTGGGGGCCAACCGACAGCCACATGCCGTCGCGGAGGAACACCTCGCGTCGATGGGCGTAATAGATGTTGGGCAAAGCGACCTCGTCGGCCTCGATGTACTGCCAGATGTCGAGCTCGGTCCAGTTGCTCAGCGGGAACACCCGGAAGTGCTCGCCGGGCCGGTAGCGCGGGTTGTACAGGCTCCACAGCTCGGGACGCTGGTTCTTGGGATCCCACTGACCGAAGTCGTCGCGATGGCTGAACACCCGCTCCTTGGCACGGGCCTTCTCCTCGTCGCGGCGCCCACCACCGAACAGCGCGTCGAAACGGTACTTCTCGATCGCTTCGAGCAGCGGCAGGGTCTGCAGCTGGTTGCGGCTGGCGCCCCTGCCGGTCTGCTCGGTCAGCTTGCCCTCGTCGATCGCCTGCTGCACCGATGCCACCTCCAGCCGCACCCCGGTGCGCTCAACCGTCTCGTCCCGAAAGGTGAGGACCTCGGGAAAGTTGTGGCCGGTGTCGATATGGAGCAGCGGGAACGGCGGCTTGGCCGGATAAAACGCCTTCACCGCCAGGTGCAACATGACCGCAGAGTCCTTGCCGCCCGAGAACAGCATGGCTGGACGCTCGAACTCAGCGGCCACCTCGCGGATGATGTGGATCGCCTCGGCTTCCAGGCTGCGCAGATGAGAGAGCTCGTACGACATGTTCGGTGAATGATAGGAGCCGCACCCCAGAACACTCCCAACGGCGTCCGGCCGGGGTCGACCACCGGCCTGCCGGTGCGGTAGGAAACAGGGAACCGGCGACCCAGCCGTGACCAGGAGGACCTTGATGACCAGCACCGTGCTCACCTGCACGAGTTGTCAGACCAAAAATCGCGTGCCCGATGCCACGGCGGGGCGACCGCGCTGCGCATCCTGTCAGGCCGAACTCCCCTGGCTGGTCGACGTCGATGCCGCCGGGTTCGATGAGGCGATCGCCACGTCCTCGCTGCCGATCGTTGTCGACCTGTGGGCGCCCTGGTGTGGGCCGTGTCGCATGGTGGCCCCCGAGCTTGAGCTGCTGGCGGCCGAGCGGGCCGGCAAGCTGCGGGTCGTCAAGGTCAACGTCGACGAGGCGCCGGCGGTGTCGGCCCGGCTGGGAGTGCAGGGCATCCCAACCATGTTGCTCTTCGTCGGCGGCGCCGAGGTAGGGCGTCAGGTCGGTGCGCTGCCGGGCGCAGCGCTGCGCAGCTGGATCGACCAGACGCTTACGGGATGACGACGACCGAGCAAGGCGCCAGGTGCGCCACCCTGCGAGCAACCGAACCCAGCATCAGGCCCTTGAAGCCACCCAGGCCCCGTGACCCGACGACGACCAGGTCGGCGTCATCGATTGCGTCCAGCAGGGCGTGGCCTGGATTGCCGCGCTGGGTCGCCCCGGTGAGCGTCACCCCGTCGGGCACGTCGGCGGCGGACAGCCACTCGTTCAGGGCCGCTTCGGCGTCGCGTTCCAACACTGCGGGATTCGGCAGCGCCATCATCAGGTCCCCGCCGAGCAGCATGGGCTCCTCCCAGCAGTACACCGCCCGCACCGACGCACCGCGCAGACCGGCCTCGGCCAGCGCCCAGCTCATCGCCCGCTGCGCTGGCTCCGACCCGTCGATCCCCACGAGGATCTCCGATCCCTTCGGATCATCGGCGGTCGCGGTGACCGGGCCTTCGGCCGGAGGCACCACCATGACCGGTCCGGACGCATGGCGCACGCACTTCGAGGCGACCGACCCCAACACGGCATGGCGCACCCGCGCACCATCGCTGCGTCCGACGACCAACAGGTCCGCATCCTCGGCCGCAGCGATCAGCAGGTTGGCCGGTGCACCCTGGGTCACCTCCACCTCGGCGGACAGGTCACGGTAGGGCTGCTCGGTCATCAGCTCGCCCACGATGCCCGCCACCCGCTCGGCCGTTTCAGCCTCGACGGCGGACGCAGTGGTCAACATCCGCTCCTCGGTCGACATGGGCGGGTAGGACCACACCGACACGATGTGCAGCATCGCGTTGCGAAGCACCGCTTCGCTGGCCGCGTGGCGCAACGGGCCGGGCGCCGGGGCGCCGCTGTCCAACCCGACCACGACGCGGCCCCGCTGCCCGGACGCGGTCACTGGGCGGGGACGACGGTCGTCGGGCAGAAAATGTGATTGAGGGTGTGGCTGGTCACCGAGCCGAGCAGCAGGCCCATGAAGCCGCCGCGACCGCGTGATCCCAACACCAGCATCGAGCCGCCATCGGCGGCTTCGCGCAGCACCGAGGCCGGCGCTCCTTCGCCGAGTACCAGTTCTGGCTCCAGGCCTTCGGGGAGGCCCGCCTCATCGATCACCTCGCCCAGCATCTCTCTCGCCTGTTGTTCCAGGTCCTCGAACGAGGGCCACGAGGTCTGCACTTCGGTTCCGGCCAGCCAACCTGCGGCCTCACCACGCCATGCCATGACCACCCGAAGGCCCAAGCCGGTGCGGGCGGCGCGCTCAGCCGCCCAGCGCAGGGCGGTCTGGGCGTTCGATGAGCCATCGACCCCGACGACGATGGGCCCGTCAGCGGCGCCGGCGGCACCGTTGCTCGCCGGCACCACGGTGAGAGGGCATGGCGTGTGGTTGGCCAGCTGGTGGCTGACCGACCCCATGATCACACCGGCCAAGCCGCCGTGGCCTCGGGTGCCGACGATCAGCGTGTCGGCGTCCTCGGCCTCCTCCAACAGCGCTGCCGCCGCCGACCCGGAAGCTGGGGCCCGCTTCACCGCTGACCCGTCCTCACCGAGCACCTCAGCGATGAATCCTTCCATCCAGGGATCCATTGCGCCGTCGACCTCGTCGGTGGTGATGTAGGCCGCCGCCATGACGGGAACCTCCCACACGGTGACGGCCACCAGCTCGGCGCCCGAGGACACCGCCTCGCCATGGGCGTAGCGCAGGGCGTCTGATGACGCCTCCGACCCGTCGATGCCGACCACAATTTTCATCGCTCACTCCTCATGTTCCGTTTGGTCCCGTTGGTACGTTTTTCGGGTTCACCGGCGCCGCCACAGCGGCCCACTCCGACCTTGAACCTAGGCCCCCGGCGCTCCGGATGCGCGACCGTGGCGTCGGCCCCACCTGGGGCCGACGGTAGTTCGGTCAACGTGATCAGGGGCGTTCATCGGACAGCACCACTCCACAGGCCTGGTCCAACACCGTCGCCTTCGTCCCGCCGGTATCGACCCCGGTGGCGCTGACCCATGGGTCCCTCAGCGCACCCAGGTGGTCGACGGTCTCGGCGGTGGCATCGGAGTTGGTCGTCGCCTCCTCGCGGCGGCGGGCGATCCGCTCCTTGGCGACCGATGGGTCGAGGCGACACTCGATCTCCACCAGCTCGGCGTAGGTCTCCTCGGCCAGGTCGGTGCCCAGACGCCGATGGTGTGCACCCGTCCAGGACGCATCGAGCACCACGCTCTCGCCGCCGGACAACAAGATCCTGGCCTGGCGAATCAGCTCGTCGTAGACCGCATCGCGGTGCGCATCGTCGTAGATGCCCTCGCCCGGCGCTGCGGCGCCGACTTCCTCGTCGGCGGATGCGGCGACGCCCCGGCGGATGTCGTCGGTGTGCAGCACCGCCCACCCCAGCGAGTCCCCCAGCCCGTTGGACAGCACGGTCTTGCCCGTCCCGGGGCCGCCGCCGACCAGGACCAGCCGCACCCGGCCGTGCTCGAGGTGATGAAGTGCCAGGTCGTGGTACTCCTTGGCCAGCGCTGCGCTGGGGGCGTCGCCCTGCTGCCAGCGCAGACAGGCGACCTTGGCCCGCACGTGGGCCCGATAGGCCACGTAGTGGTGGGCGAGCGACGAGGGGTGGCATTCGCCGGAGAACCCCTGGTACCACCCGAGCAGCCTCAGGGCCGCAGCCGGCCCGGCCACCCGGTGGACATCCATCACCAGGAACGCGATATCCAGCAGCACGTCGCCGATGCGCCAGTCATCGTTGAAGGCAAGGCAGTCGATGATCTGGGGGCCGTCGTCGACGAGGCAGAACACGTCGTCGGCGATCAGATCGCCGTGACCGTCCCGGACGAAGCCGTCGGCGATCCGTTCGTCGAACAACGGACGCCGGCCCCGCAGATAGGTCTGCGTCAGCGTCTTCACCCGGTCCAGGTCGACAGCATCCACCCCGGCATCGACCAAGGCGTCGGTGACGGCGAAGTTGTCGGCCCAGTTCTCGCCGAGTGCGTCCGCCCCCGCCGCTCTCGGGTTGATCACCGGTTCCTCGGCCGCATGAAAGCTGGCGACCACCCGGGCCACCTCGCGTAGGCACCCGTCGAACTCGGGCGAACCGGCCAGCTGCGACAGTCGCCGCTCGGCGGGCAGGCGCCGCATGACGATCATCTTGTCGACGAGCGCGCCGCGCTCGTGCACGTCTGCCAGGCCCAGGTAGACGTCGGGCGCGATGCGGGCATTCAACACGACCTCCCGCTCGGCCGCAGCAATACGGGCTGCGGACTCGGAGTGGTCGAGAAAGGGCAGGCTGACCGGCTTGGGCAGCTTGTAGGCCCGGTCCCCGGCCATGAACACCCACGACATGTGGGTCTCGACCACCTGTGGCCCCTCGGTGAGCGGTGGCGTCTCGGAGGCCGGAACCTCACGCATCTGCGGTCCTCTCGTCGGCTCGTCGGCTCGTCGGCTCGTCGGCTCGTCGGCACAGTGGCCAGAACGGCTCGGCCAACACGTGTTCTTGAAATGTAGGCCACGAAGCGACCGACGACGGCAGATGGCCACGCTGCCCGGCACACACCTGGTTAACTCGGAGCATGCTGGGCCATGCGCTTCCTTCGCCGTACCCACTCGGCGTAGCGTGAACGCTTCCCTGGAGGCAGCTGCAGCACGTCGCACCCTGATCCTTGGCAGCGGCGGCCCCGCACCTGCATTCGACCCCGACACGCTGGCCGGCCTCCCGGCCCCCGCCGAACGCATGCTGCGACGAGCGCTCCCGGCCGGCACGCCCCTCGGATCGGCCGTCGAGCTGACGATGCGCGGACGGCTGAGGCTCGGCCCGCGTTGGCTGTCGTTCCGCGCCGACCAGATCCTCGTAGCCGGTCGAGGCTTCGTGTGGCGGGCGATCGTCGGGCAACGCCTCGTGAAATTTTCGGGAGCAGACGTGATGACATCCGAGGGCGCCAGCATGCACTTCCGGCTGCACGGGTTGATCCCGGTGGTGCGTTCCAGCGGCCCCGACATCGCCCGTAGCGGCGCCGGGCGCCTGGCCGCCGAGACGGTTGCGTGGCTCCCCCAGGCGCTCGTTCCCCAGTCCGGGGCGCAGTGGACCCCCATCGATCAGCACCGCGCCATCGTCACCCTTGCCCACCCCGGGGGTACGTCGAACGTCGAGGTCACCGTCGACGATCAAGGTCGCCTGAGGTCAGCCGGCCTCGATCGCTGGAACGGCTCGACCAAGCCGCCCCGGCTGGAGCCGTTCGGCGGCGAGTTCGACGACGAGTTCGTGACCCCCGACGGTGTTCGGCTCGCCGACCGATGCCGGGTGGGCTGGGGATGGAACACCGACGGCTGGGCCACCGGGCAGTTCTTCACCGCCCGATTGGACTCGGCGCTCTCACCTTGAGCGCGCCCAGCACCCGTTTCGTCCGGGGCAACCCAACCTGATGAGCACCCCCGGGCGCCGGGCGACCATCCCTCCGGTCAGGAACTCCAGCCGAAGTCGGCCAGCGTGGCCGCCACCTGGTCGTGCACCCCCGGATGGCAGATCAGCAGGTCGGGCAGCCACGGGTCGGGGCGGTTGTAGCGCAGCGGTGAACCGTCGAGCCGGGAACACCACAGGCCGGCCGCCCGGGCGACCGCAACCGGAGCGCAGCTGTCCCACTCGTACTGACCGCCGGCGTGTGGGTAGCAGTCGACCAGGCCGGTGGCGACCGCCATCGACTTGGCCCCAGCCGATCCCATCGGCATCAGGTCGGCGTCAAGTTCATCGGCCAACGCCATCGCTTCGAGCAACGGACGGCTGCGCGACACGGCCAGACGGGGTGGCCGATTGGGTTCGGCCAGGATCTGTGGGGGTTGAGCGGTCGAGTGGGTCACGCCGACGGCGGGCAGCGCCACCGCCCCAGCGGTCGGCTGGCCGTCCTCTACCAGCGCCACATGAACAGCCCAGTCAATCCTCGGCACCTCCGAGAACTCGCGGGTGCCGTCGAGCGGGTCGATGATCCACACTCGGTCGGCGTCCAATCGGCCCAGGTTGTCCCGACCCTCCTCGGACAGCACGGCGTCGTCGGGCCGCGCTTCGGCGAGGGCTTCCATCAGCATCAGATGGGCGGAGCGGTCCCCGGCGGCCTTCAAGCCGGCCGGCGTCGCCCCCTCCTCGGTGAGCTGGCATCGAAGGTCAACCAGCATGGCACCGGCCTCGGTCGCCAGCCGGTGGGCCAGCTCATGATCATCGCTCTCGGCCATCGGTTCCTCCTGAGGAACGCACTGTAGAGGCCCGCCTCGCCACCCACCCCCGGCGCGGGGGATCATGGGTCATGGTCAGCCCCGCCCACGCGCCCCAAAACTCCGATGTGACGCCCCACGACGGCAACGAGCCCCTCACCCCCGAGCTGGCCCGCTACGCCTTCACCGAGTCCGGACCATGGGTGATCGACCGGGACGAGCTCGACTGGGACGTCGGCCTCGGCGTCATCCGCACCGCGCTCGCCCGCGAGGTGCCCCGCCTCACCACGCCCAAACGCATCCCCCCGCTCGGGCGGCTCGTCACGGTGGGCAGCCGCATCGTCTGGGCGCTGGGCAGCTGGGTGGTTCACGAACGCCGTGCCAAGGACCGCGGACCACGGATGGAAGGGCTGTCCCGGCGGCTGCGCCAGGCCGCGGAGGATCTCGGCCCCACCTACATCAAGCTCGGGCAGATCATCTCCTCGGGGGCCGGCATCTTCCCCGACGAGCTCGTCGCCCAGTTCGCCCTGCTGCGCGACAAGGTGCCCGCCGAAGACTTCGACGTCGTGCGCCAGGTGGTCGAGACCGACCTGGGCCGTCCCCTCGAGGAGGTGTTCGCCCGCTTCGAGCGCACACCGCTGGCTGCGGCGTCGATCGCCCAGGTGCACGTGGCCACCCTGCTCACCGGTGAGGAGGTGGTGGTCAAGGTGCAGCGGCCCACCATCCGCACCGCGGTGTACCGAGACCTCGAGGTCATGGCCTGGCTGGCGCCATTCCTCATCGGCCGGATCCCCGTGTCGGCGCTGGCCAACCCCCCGGCCCTGGTCGAGCTGTTCACCGAGACGATCACCGAGGAACTCGACTTTCGTCTTGAGGCCGAGAACATGCTGGACGTGGCCGAGGTGTTCGCCCACCTCGACCAGCGGGGCTTCGTCGTCGCCCGGCCCCATCCGACCCTCGTCACCCGTCGGGTGCTGGTGATGGAACGCCTTCAGGGCTACGGCTGGGAGGACATCGAGGGCATGATCGCCGCCGGCATCAGCGGCCGCGACGTGATCCGCACCGGCATGGTCGGCTTTACCGAGGGCGCCATGGTGCACGGCATCTTCCACGGCGACCTGCACGGCGGCAACCTGTTCGTGCTCGCCGACGGGCGCATCGCGCTGCTCGACTTCGGCATCACCGCCCGCATGACCGAGAAGGAGCGCATGGCGTTCCTCCGCCTGATGATCACCGGCGCCACCGGCGACATCAAGGGTCAGCTCGGGGCGTTCCGCGACCTGGGCGCGCTGCCCGATGACGTCGACCTCGACTGGGTGATCGAGGAGCTGCGCCTTGACGGCGAGGTGTTCGACCCCACCCAGATGTCTCAGGAAGAGATGATGGCGGAGCTGCAGCGGATCACCAAGGCGCTGCTGGGCATGGGTGCCCGGCTGCCGAAGATCCTCATGCTGTACGTCAAGAACCTGGTGTTCCTCGACGGAGCCATCGCCACCCTGGCCCCCGACCTGGACATCATGGCCGAGGTGATGAACCTGTTTGCCTCGATGGCCGGCCGCCACGGCGACGTGCTCGCCGCGCAGATGGGGCTGCTTGCGGGCGAGGAGATCGCAGTTGACGAGACCGCGGTGCGGGCTGCGTTTGGCATGACCGAGGAGGACCCCAACCCGCTCACCCACGAGGAGCTGCGCCGCCGCCGGGACATGATCCGCGGCCGTATGGGCAAGCGGTAGAGCGGCTACAGCCCCAGCACCGACCTCAGCGCCGCATCCACCGCCTGCATCTCCACGCTCGAAAGTTGCCCGATGTGCTCTACGAGGTGCGATCGGGCCACCAGTTGCGTATCGAGCGTCGACACGTAACTGGATGACGAAACCTCAACGAGACGAACCGGCACGCTCGCCGGAAAGTCCTCGTGCCAGGCGGCCGACGTAATCGGGGCCACGTGGATCTGCCAGAACTCCAGATCGCAGACGTCGTCGGACGAGACGATGACCGCAGGCCGAACTTTATCCAGCCGGGTCCACCAAATCCGGCCCCGAGCAATCATCGGAGGTGCTCCGGCGCTTCGATGTCGTCCTCCATGGGCGGTGTTGCTGGGCGAGCTCGAAGCGCCTCGAACGACCGCTCCTGGTAGCGGCGGAACTCCGGGTCACCCATGGCCGCTGCGGCACGCACGTAGAAGTCGGAGCGCGACCCGCTCTGCTCCAGCACCGACCGGGCTCCCTCCACCCACAGGCCCGATCTGGTGGTCCCGCGACGCAGCACTTCGGCCTCCATGCGGTGATGGAGGTCATCTGGGACGTGAATAGTTACCTTGGCCATGCCCGAAAGTATAACCCGGTTACACCATCCCTACCCTCGGCCCTGCAGCTGGCCGCTCCGACCTCAGGTCTCCGTCATGGGTGTAAAGTGCATGCATGCGGAACATTCAGGTGCGCAATGTGCCGGAAGCGACCCACGAGAAGCTGACCCGTCGGGCGAAACAGTCCGGCAAATCTCTGCAGAAATTCCTCAGCGAGCAGCTGGAAGCCATCGCAGCCAGGCCATCACAGGACGACATTCTGGACCGCATAGAGGGCAGGGCGGGAGGGCGCTTGAGTTCTGCCGAGGCCCTGACTGCGCTCGAGTCGGCCCGTGCTCGTCGTTGATGCTTCGGTCATCGCTCCCCTCGTCGCCGACGACGGCCAGGGGAGCGAGGGAAAGCGGTACCGAAGACGTTTGCGGGGCGAGCTCCTCGTCGCACCGGACCTGATGCGAGTCCAGGTGCTCTCGGTGTTGCGGGTGCACGCTGCGACCGCAACCCTGACACCGGATCGAGCCGAGCAGGCGGCCGCCGACCTGTTCGCGTTGCCGGTGGAGGTGTTCACGATCGAGGCGTTGCTCCCTCGGATTTGGGAGCTTCGCCACAACGTCACTCCCTACGACGCGTGCTACGTGGCATTGGCAGAGTCGCTTGACTGCACGCTGCTCAGCGCTGACCGACGGCTCGGTCGCGCGCCAGGCATCCGCTGCGCGATCGAGTTTCCATAGGATCGACCGGAGCGGATGGCGTCAGCCCAGCAGTTGGCCGACGCTGTAGATCACCACACCGGCCAGCGCCCCGACCACCGTGCCGTTGATGCGGACGAACTGCAGGTCCCGCCCCACCTGCAGCTCGATGCGTTCGGCCGCCTCGGCGGTGTCCCAACGCTGCACGGTCGTGGCGATGTAGGCCCCCACCTGATCGCGGGACTGCTCGGCCAGCGACACCGCAGTCGTGGTCACCCATGCGTCGGTCTTGGCGCTCAGCGCCGGGTCGTCGCTCAGCCGCCTGCCCACCCGGGCGATCGTGTCCGACACACGCTCGAGCGTCGCATCGTCGGGGTCGGCGGCGGCTTCCTTGATCCGCTCCTTCAGGTCGACCCAGATCGAGTTGGTCCACTCCCGCAGCTGGGGGTGATCGAGCAGCTCGTCGCGCAGCTCGTCGGCCCGACGCACTGTCGCCGGATCGTTGGCCAGGTCGATCACCAGTTGCTCAACTTGGTCGTCGATCGAGAGCCGAAGCTGGTGGTTGGGGTCGGTGGCCAAATCGAACAGGTAGCGGGTGGCTACGGCGTGGAGGCGATCGAACACGACGTCGTCCACCGTGTTGGGCACCCACCACGGCGACTCGGTGTACAGACGGGTGCGCAGCGTCTCCCGGTTGACCTCGAGCACCTCACCCAGGCGCCGCAGGATCACCGACAGCACGTCCTGGTGACGGCCCTCGGCGACGACCAGCTCGAGCACCCGGGACGCCGCCGGGCCGGTGGAGGTCGTGCGCAGACGACGTACGACGGCGTCCTCGATCACGTCGCGCACCTCGTCGTCGCGCACGGCGTCGAGGACGCTGGATCCGACGGTCAGCACCTGGCGGGCCATCCGTTCGGCGTTGACCGGCTCGGCCATCCAGGCGCCCACCCGGGCCGACACCTGAGCTTCCCCCAGGCGCTCGGAGATGCCCTCGGCGGTGAGGAAGTAGTCGGAGACGAACGACCCCAGCCCGGCGCCGATGTCGTCCTTGCGTTTCTGGATGATCGCAGTGTGCGGGATCGGGATGCCCATCGGGTGCTTGAAGAGCGCGGTGACGGCAAACCAGTCGGCCAGCCCGCCCACCATGCCCGCCTCGGCGGCGGCTCGCACGTAGGCCACCCACCCGGGAGCGTCGTCGCCGGCGATCGCGGTCGCGACGAACACGGCAGTGGCGACGAGGAGCAGACCGACCGCAACCGTCTTCATTCGGCGCAGTTCGGACCGTCGTCTCACCTCATCGCTGGCGAGCGGGAGTGGGGGCATGGGGGGCGGCGTCACGATCGGAAATCGTATAGGTGGTGGCGCTCCGGATCGCCGCTCCAGATCACTTGACCGCGCGGTCTAGTCCGCGCTCGAGCTCGTCGTTATTATCTGATCCATGAGCGACGCCAGCACCGAGAGCACCGACACGCCCACCAAGTCCTCACGCCGGGACCACCCCGAGCTTCGCGACGAGGTGTCCTCGTGGGTCACCTCCAATTGGGATCCGGAGCTGTCGGTCGGCGAGTGGTGGACCAAGCTCCGCGACGCCCGGTGGTCTGTGCCCGCATGGCCCTCCGAGTGGTACGGACGCGACCTGTCGCGAGGTGAGGCGGTCGTCGTCGCCGAGGAGATCGCCAAGGCCGGGGCGATCGGCCCCCCGGGCGGCCTCGGACTGCTGTTGGCCGGGCCGACGATCATCGCCCAGGGCACCGACGAGCAGAAGCAGCGCTACATCCCGACGATCGTCGACGGTTCCGAGGCCTGGTGCCAGCTGTTCTCCGAGCCCGAGGCCGGATCCGACCTGGCGGCGATCCGTACCTCGGCGGTGCGCGACGGCGACGAGTGGATCATCAACGGCCAGAAGGTGTGGACCTCGGCCGGACAGATCGCCGACCTGGGCATGCTGATGGCCCGCACCGACCCGACGGTCCCCAAGCACAGCGGCATCTCCTACTTCGCCATCGACATGCACCAGCCAGGCATCGAGGTTCGTCCGCTCAAGGAGATGACCGGGCGGGCGTTGTTCAACGAGGTGTTCATTTCCGATGCCCGCGTAGCCGACGAAGCGCTGATCGGCGGCGAGGGACGCGGCTGGGCGGTGGCCAACACCACGCTGATGTTCGAGCGGGCCGGCCTGGGCGCCGGCGGCACCGGCGCCGTCAGCTCGGCGGTACCGGGCACGGTGCACGGCCACCTTGAGAAGCGGGTCGGCGACTTCGTGCGGGGCGACACGTCCGGCTCCGGCTCGGCGATGGCCGGCGGAGGGCCCAGCGCCATCCTCAAGATGGCAGCGACCACCGGGGCGGCGCTGCACGACCCCGTACTGCGCGACGATCTGATGCGCCTCCACACGCTGGTCGAGCTGGCCAAGATGACCAACCGGCGAGCCAAGGCGGCCAAGGCGATCGGCATCGAGATTCCCGGACTCCCCAACCTGTCCAAGCTGATGATGAGCGACATGATGCGGGCCACGATCGACCTCGGCCCCCGCATCCTGGGCCCCGCCGGCCAGTTGGCCGGCGACTCGGCCCCCTACGACGGCGCCATCACCGAGATGGTGCTGTTCGCCCCCGGGCCGGCCATCTACGGCGGTACCGACCAGATCCAGCGCAACATCATCGGCGAGCGGGTGCTCGGCCTGCCGTCGGAACCGCGCAACGACAAGACCCTGCCGTTCAACGAGCTGCGAACCTCCAAGGGCGCCGAGTAAAGCGTCGGATCGGCGGGCTGGGCCAAGCCGTCCGACTGAGCACGACGCAGATCCCTGATTCTGACCCGCAGGGGGCTCGGAAGCGGGATCTTCGCGTTTTCAACCCTCTTTCAGGCGGCATGCGCCCCGAATTCCGGGCTGCACAAGGGCACTGGTCCGAGGATGAGAGCCCGACCGCACTCTGAACGGCATGCAGCCAGGTCTTGAACGCGACGGAGGAGAGGGAGAGGGCCGCTTCGACGCGGGCGGGCGATAGCGGCGCGTCGCCCCCCGCAAGCTGGACTTTTCGGCCGGCCGGTGCTCCTTGTCACACCCTTGTGCCATGGTATTCACGAAGCCTCGCAACGGCGGGTTGCAACTCCGTGCCTCGACCGGCTTGCCCAGATTCAGCCCAAGGAGTCCAGACCGATGAACCTGCGAAACGCATCAGGACCGAGCGGCCGCTCACATGTGCGCCTCACTTCGAATCCTTGGGGTGAAGGAACGGGACATGAGTGACATCTCGTCGGAGTTCGAACGCATCACAGGCTTTCCGCCCTACAACTGGCAGCACCGGCTGGTCGAGGAGGGGCTGCCGGAAATGCTTGAGATACCCACCGGGTGCGGCAAGACCGAGGCCGTTTTCATGGCCTGGGCCTACCGACGACGGCTCCACCCCGACGCTACCGTTCGCTCTGACACGCCTCGCCGCCTGGTCATGGTGTTGCCGCAGCGGTCGTTGGTCGACCAGACCCTGCGAAGGTTGATCGCTTGGACCGACAGCGCTGGTTGGAATAATTCAGGCTCCGATGACTACCTACCCGTCCACGTCCTGATGGGCGGCGAGTCGGTGGGCAGGTGGCAACTGGCACCACACCGTGACGCCGTCATCATCGGCACGCTCGACATGGTGCTCTCGCGCACCCTCAACCGCGGTTACGCCATGAACCGCTTCGCCTGGCCGGTGGACTTCGGTCTGCTCAACAACGACTGCCACTACGTGCTCGACGAGGTGCAACTGATGGGGGCCGCCGCCACCACGAGTCGGCAGCTCGATGCATTTCGACGTGAAATGGGCACCGCTATCGGCTGTTCGACGACCTGGATGTCGGCCACGCTCGACACCAAACGACTCGCCACGGTCGATAACCCATCCCCAGCCGAACCGTTCGCACTGCTGCCCACCGAGGTGATCGACACGCTCGCCCAACGGCTCAACGCCCAACGCCGGATCGAACGGTGGTTGGGAGACGATTCGCTCGACCAACGACCTGAGAAGCGGAACCTGCCGGGCCTGCGAACGGACGCAGTGGTTGAACGCCATCGCCCGGGCACCCTCACCCTCGTAGTCGTCAACCAGGTGGACGTGGCGCGCGAGTTGCACAAGAGACTGGCCAAGGCGGTTCCTTCCGAGACCGAGTTGGTCTTGTTGCACTCGCGGTTCCGTCCAGCCGACCGCGCCCGCCAGATGGCCCGGGTCTTGGCCGATCCCTCTCCCGCCGGAACCGTGGTGGTGACCACGCAGGTGGTCGAGGCGGGGGTGGATCTCAACGCCACCACGCTGTTCACAGAAGTAGCCCCCTGGTCATCAATCGTTCAACGGTCGGGGCGTTGCAACCGAACCGGATTGATCGAGGAGGCAGTGCTCCTGTGGGATCCGCCAAACAATCCAGCGCCCTACGAAGCCGAGGACGTCGGCGCGACCGAAGCCCAGCTCGCCCAACTGAGCGGTGACCTCATCAGTACCGGACAACTCGGTGGGTTGGAGGTTCCGGAAAGTGGTGGCGAGGAGCCGCTGGTGCTGCGCCGCCGAGACCTGCTCGGGCTCTTCGACACCACCCCCGACCTCACTGGCAACGACCTGGACATAGCGCCGTTTCTGCGCAGCGGTGACGACCTGAGCGTCTGGGTGTGCTGGAGGGATCTGAGCGAGTCAGCCCAACCCACGCCGACGCGTGACGAACTCTGCCAGGTGCCGGTGGGCGAACTGGGGAAGTGGATCAAGAGGCAACGCCAGGGTGGAGGTCGAGTGGCGCATCGCCTGGAGCACCTCGGCCGAGGCAAGACCACGTGGGTCAACCTGGGCGGAGAGCGGCTAAGGCCGGGGATGGTATTGCTCGTCGAGAAATCCCTGGGCGGATACCAGAGCCACCTCGGCTGGGACCCATCTTCGAGGCACACAGTCGAACCACCCTGGTCCGACGAGATGCCCTTAGGTGGCGAACAAACGGCCGACGCTGACCACCTCGCCCCCCTCGATGAGCGCGAGAGCGACGATGTGGCCTCGTTCAACCGCCATCGTTGGATGAGCCTGGAGGAGCACCTGGTCGACGCTGGGCGGGACGCCGAGCAGTTGCTTGATGCGCTAGAGACGCCGGGGCTCGACGAGCACCAACGCGTAGCCGGGATTCGTGCAGCCAGGCTGCACGACTTGGGTAAAGCACATCCCGTCTTTCAGACCACGTTGGAGAACTCGGCCAAGGGGGAGCACATTCCAATTCCTGGCCCGTGGGCCAAGTCACCGACCCAACGCGGGCCGGGACATAGTCGGCCACACTTCCGCCACGAACTGGTCTCAGCCCTGGCGCTCTTGAGCCAGGCGTCACCGCTGCTCGACGGCTTCGCGGAAAGAGACCTCATCTGCTATCTGACCGCCGCACACCATGGCAAGGTGCGCCTGGCCATCCGCGCCATGCCCGACGAGCAACTACCAGACGACGCCGAGCATCCGGCCGGTGCGCGCATCGCCCTCGGAGTCATCGACGGAGATGTTGTGCCGGCGGTGACCATCGACGGCCAGACCGTCGGGCCGCTCACACTCAGTCTGGATGCTATGGATGCTGGTTCTACCGAAACCGGCAAATCGTGGACCTCACTGACCTCGGGCCTGGTTATCCGAGACGATCTCGGGCCGTTCCGACTCGGCTTTCTCGAAGCGATTGTCCGGATAGCGGACTGGCTTGCCAGCGACACGACGGAGGTGCGGTCATGACCGGCAACCACCATCTCGACGGCCCGCGCAATCACATCATTCTGGATGGGCTCAGCAGCTCAATCCTGGGTGAGTACCTCGCCGCCATCGGTCTGCACCGCCTCGTCGCCGGCCAGGCAGACCCGACGGCGACCCTGCGCTGGGAGGGTTCGACCCCGGTCGTGAACTCCATCCTCAGCGAGGCCGAGATCCGGCATTTTCTTGCAGATGACGCCGTGCCCGCCCCGCTGGTAGCGCCGTGGAACGGCAGCGACGTCGGCGGGTTTCACCCGACGGCGAACACCCGTGGCACCCGAATGTGGGCCCGGTTCCGCAACTCAACCCAGCAGAGACTGCAGCTGTATCGCGAAGTGATCACCGCTGTTGATGCCGCAGTTCAAGCGCATGGCTGGGCTCACAATTTGAGCGGCGACGAAAAGGCTCTAGCCATTCGAGTGCTCCGCAATACCCTCCCAGACGAGGCACTTGACTTCCTCGACGCAGCTGTCGTGATCTCCGACGAGAACGTCCGATACCCGGCGCTGCTTGGAACGGGAGGGAACATCGGCAGGCTCGACCTGGTGCTCAACTACGGCGAACACCTCGAAGCGCTCACCGGTTTAGCGGAACCACCCAAGCGGGGTTCGGCTCCCGACCCCAACCAGTGGCTGGCGGAGGTTTTCAGCTCATCCCCCCAGCCCCGGGCGAAAGGTACGCCAGGGCAGTACGACGGTGCCGGGATTGGCGGTTCCAACCTGGGTCGGAAAGGCGACGGCCGAGCTTTGGTGAACCCCTGGGTGTATGTGCTCGGCCTGCACGGCACCCTCGCGTTTGCATCGGCGATGAGCCGTCGCCAGGGTGCAGACTCTGGCGTCGCGTCTGCGCCCTTTTACGTGACGGGTGTCGCTGCCGACTATGCGTCTGCTGCGCAAGCGGAGCCAGCGAAGGGTGAGTTCTGGGCACCTGTGTGGAACCGACCGTTGACTTTGACAGAGCTCACCACGCTGGCGGGCGAGGGTCGCCTCGAATGGCGGGGCCGCCAGGCCCGCAGCAGCACCGACGCCGTTCGCGCGCTTAAGTCCTTCGGAGTTGACCGGGGCCTGGACCGATTCGAACGCTTTGGGTTTATCGAACGCAATGGTCAATCACCCGTTGCAGTGCACGTCGGCCGTCACCGCATCGAGGACCAGCCAACTGTTCGACTCACCGCCGAGCTGGACCGATGGGTGCAGCACTTGAATCGCGTCGGAGACGACCGAACACCCGCCGGAGTTCGATCGGCCCGAAACCGGCTCAACCGGGCACTCTTTGCCGCAGGTTCCAACCCCACACCGAGCAGACTTCGTGCGCTCCTAGTCGAGGCTGCCCGGGCAGAGCGTGCAGCCTCCCGGTCGGCCACGTTTCTCGAGAGCGCCTCGCTCGAACCAATACCATTGCTCAGCACCCAGGCCTGGCTGCCAGCGTTGGACGACGGATCAGTCGAGTTCGGCGTCGCTGCCGCGTTGATGATGGGCCGGGATTCGGTTCCGAGCCAAGGAGACCGCTCGCATCTCTCCGAGACCTTGGACAATGCACCCACAACGTTGCGTGACTGCCTGCGGGCTACTGAACCGTCCGGAGGACGCTTCGAACGGCTGACCTGGGCGCGCAACGGTCCGCCGGTTCCCGGTCTGGGTGAGCGGCCACTCCCCAGCGTGTTGTCTGACGTGATGGTGCTGCGGGCTCGGACGCGACGCAACCCGTTGGCGACGGCCGACGAGGCGCTACGCCCTCCGTTTCGCGGCATTCGGCCCCAGTTCGAGGGCGTCTGGGCCTGGCGAGTCCCGGCATCCCACGCGGAACAGTTCGCTGCCGGCCAATGTGACGCCATTCGGTTGACCGAGTGGTTGGAGGCGCTGTTGCTGTGTCGGCCGCGCAGTCCCTGGGAGCAGAAGACCCATGATCGGGAGCCGCCCTCTGAGCGCCCTCGTGGTCATCAGGGAGCCCCCGGGTCCAGCCCGCTCTGGCGATTCCTCGCTCCATGGACCGGTGGGGTGAACCTCAACCCGGGCGACCGCAGTCCTGTGGTGCCCGTCATGCCACCCACCTGGCCGGCGCGGCTACGGGCTGGTTCGGCCCCGTCGGTCATCGCCGACGCCCGCAACCGGTACGCCATGGCCGGCTCTCCGCCAGTACTCAACATGTCGGCCGTCGGACACCCGGTCGACGCCGCCGCATCCCGGCAGGTGCTCGCAGCCCTGCTGGTGCCAACTACTACACGCGACCTCGCCCAACTCCTGACCGCCAACTCACTGCCGCCCCTTGGGGCTGAGCCGCCCAAGCCCGGCGCCGGCGACCAACCGGCAGAGCGCCCGGACGAGCCTGTCGTGGCCTAATTCGGCACTTTCCGCAATCATCAAACAACCACTGAGGAGCAAATTCATGACCACGCAGCGAACCGTTCTACGAGTTCCGATGCGACCTATCTCAGGCTCGCGCTTCCAGCCGACAGGCTTCCCTGATCTCGGACCTGCCACGTTCCAGCGTCCGATGGCCGACGGCTCTACTCAGCAGTGTGTGCTGGTCGAGTCCAACCAGTCGATGGCCAATCGGCTGGAGGGAACGCTGTGGTCGGAAGGCGACCAGGCACCCGTCGATCTGATCTCGGACCTGCCGTGGGTTCGGGTGACCGCCGCAGACGACGGCCGATACGTCACCTCAAGCCGCACAGAGGCTCACCGGCTAGCCAGCGCCTTCGTCAAGCAGTCCACGTTGGATGGGGTCGGCATGACCGAGGTGATCAAGGATCGCCTGGAGTTGCGGGACGACACCCCGCTGGCGCCACGTCAGATCGCCCACGCGATCTTCGCCCTCGATCCGCTGTGCCTCGTCCACGGCGTGTTCTTCGCCGATTCAGCCTGGCCCGGCCAGCCAAAGGTGTCGCGTGCCATCACCGGCGTGGTCGAGGCCCACGATGTCGCCGAGGCCGTATCGGGCGGCGTGAAGTTCGACCGAGTTCGACATTCGCTGGGCGAAGCGGAGGGCGGCACTGCCGAGGGCTATGGCACCGTTCCATTCCATCGCATGGAGTTCACGGCACGAGAGATCGAGGCGACGTTCGTGCTCGACCTGGCTCAACTCCGTGCCTATGGCCTACCCGACGGAGCCCGCGACCTTCTCGAGGCGCTGGCCCTCTGGGAAGTTCGCTTCCTGATCGAGGGCGGCATGCGACTGCGCACCGCTTGCGACCTGGAGCCGGTCGATTCCTCCGCCCTCGATGACCTGCCCGGAACGCCCGAGCTGGAAGATCGAATCGGAGCGGGGATCGCGTCCAGTGGTGACCTCATGCCCACCAAGGGCCCCATCGAGGTCATCTGGTCAGGCGGCAAGGCCAAGACGCCGAAGGGCCCCAAGTGAGCCTGCGCGTCTCGATCTCGTTTCCACTCGGCCGCTACCACGCCACCCCATGGGATCGTCACGTCAACGAGGGGGCGATCGAGTGGCCACCATCGCCCTGGCGCCTGGTTCGGGCGCTGGTAGCAGTCTGGCACGACCGTTGTCCGGAGCTGAGCGAGGAGGCCGTGCTCGAAGTGCTCAACGTGGTCGGCGACCACCCCACCTATGCCCTCCCCCGTTCGCTGGCTGCCGGTACCCGCCACTACTACCCGGGGAGCGCACAACAGCTTCCGAAAAATCACGATACGGCCAAGGTCCTCGACACCTTCAGGGCGGTCGACCCGGCCGCCGTGCTCGAGGTTCGCTGGTCGGGTGAGTTATCGGAGTCTGGACTCAAGGCGGCCACAACGCTGTTCGAACGCCTCGGCTATCTGGGTCGGGCCGACAGCATCTGCGAGGCGAGTGTCATCTCGGACAGCGACCGTGCTGAATTGGTCGCTTCCGAAGAGACCCTCTCGGCGTTCCCCGATCAGAGCGGCGACCACCGCCTTTTGGCACCGGAGTTGCCGATCCACCTTGCGTCGATCACGGTCCAGACGGACGCCATGCGAGCGGCAGGTTACGCCCAGCCGCAGGCGTCGGTCTTGGCGCGCTACCGGATCGAGCCCGAGGAAGACATCGGCGGCCGCATAGCCCAACCTCCGATCAGCACGGTTGATCGACCGCAGGTCGCCGTGTTATCGGTCGCTGGCCGCCCGGCGCCCAGCCATGAACTCGCCCTAGTGGTGGCCGAGCGTGTGCGCAGTGCGCTTCAGAGCCACTTCGGTCGCAGGAAGCAGCACGCGGCCAGTCCGACGTTTGCAGGACACCTCGCAAAGGTCGAGCACCCTAAGCACGACGACCACCGCAGCGATGACCACCAACACCTTCATCTGCTTGCATTACCCGGACCAGATCGACGGATCGACCGAATTGTCGCCTGGGCGCCGGAGGGATTCGGCCCCGAGGAAGTCGCGGCACTTGCCTCAATCAGCGATATCTACCCTCCAGGCCGAGGACCAGGAACCCGGGGCGACCGCAGCACCGCCGAACGCGAACGCCAAGCGGTGCGGGGGCTGTCTCAGTTCCGTGTTGCGCTCGCCGCTTTGGGGAAACCCCACGAGGTGGTGCCTGACCTCGTCGGACCGTCCCGAGTATGGCGTTCGGCGACGCCGATGATTCCAACCGGCCGTCCCAACCGCCAGGACCTGGCCGATACGGAACGCTTGGGCGGGGTCTCGCTTCGATTCGCCAGGCGGCGGATGAGCCGAGAGTTGCACTATCGGGGTCTCCCAGCACCCGCATCGGTCGAGTTTCTTAACCGACCACCAACCGCAGCACAACGCTACCGTCGGCACCGCATCGGCCGAACGCTGAAGGACGCCAAATCTGCCACTTGGCTGGAAATCGTCTTTGAGGCGCCCCAGCAAGGCCCGTTGGCCCTAGGCGCCCTCAGCCATCTGGGAATGGGGCTGTTCCTCCCGGTGGGAGAGGCTGGCTGAGCCATGGGGATATTGCCCGAGGTCATTCCAGCGCGGATGGTCAACGAGTTTGCCTACTGCCCACGGCTCTTTCATCTCGAATGGGTCGGCCGGGAGTGGGCCGACAACGCAGACACGGCAGACGGAGACCGCCAGCATCGCCGTGTTGATCGCCCCCGCGGCAAGGTTGCCGGAGATGGTCTGCCCTTTTCTGCCACCTCCCTGAGCGTCACCTCAGATCGGCTGGGCCTAACCGCAGTCATCGACCTCCTCCAGGGTGACGGCTCCAGCGTGAGACCTATCGACACCAAGAAGGGTCGGCCCCCGCCCGATCACTACGAAGAATCCGCTTGGCTGACCGATCGGGTGCAGATCTGCGTGCAGGCCCTCATCTTGCGCGACCAGGGCTACCGCTGCGACGTCGGCGAGTTGTACTACGCCGCCGTGCGCCGACGCGTCGTCGTCGAGATCGACGACGACCTGGTGGCAGTCACACTCAGGATGATTCTCGATCTACGTGAGACCGCCAGCGAACCGATCCCGCCGCCTCCGTTGGTCGACAGCCCCAAGTGTCCACGCTGTTCACTCGTGTCGATCTGCCTACCCGACGAGAAGAACATGTTGTCGGGCCGCCAAGCCACCCCCACTCGCCGCTACCTGGCTCGTGCCCCATCTGCCCGACCGCTGCACGTCACGGAACAAGGCGCCCAGCTCACGAAGAAGGGTGAGCGTCTGGTCGTGCGACGGGGGGAAGACGAGTTGGGGTCGATCCGCCTCATAGACGTGGCCTCCGTTTCCTTTCACGGCAACATATCCATCTCGCCGCAACTCCTGCGCACCTTGATGCGCCGGGACGTCACCGTTGGCTGGTTCTCCACCGGCGGTTGGCTCGACGGCGTAGGAACCAGTGGCTGGAGCGGTTCGGTCGAGCTACGACGGCGCCAGGTGCTCGCTGCAGAAGGACGACCATTGCAGCCGGCGAGAGAGATGGTGCGCGGCAAGATCTCCAATTGCCGCACATTGCTTCGGCGGAACGCCCGCTCCGATGTTGGTCCAGAACTCAAGGAGCTTGCCCGCATGGTGCGTTCGTTGCGCTCCGTCGAGAGCCAGGATGCGCTGTTGGGTGCCGAGGGCAATGCCGCCCGCGTCTACTTTTCCGCTTTCTCGGACATGCTGACACCACGCGAACTTCCGGGCGGGACATTCGAGTTTCGGGGTAGAAACCGGCGGCCGCCCAAGGACCCGGTCAACGCGCTGTTGTCGTTCGTCTATGGGTTGATCGTGCGCGACCTGGTGGGGGCCATCACGGTCGTAGGACTCGACCCCTACTGTGGCCTCTACCACCAGCCCCGGTTTGGCCGACCGTCGTTGGCTCTGGATCTCGCCGAAGAATTCCGCCCGCTTGTCGGTGACTCGGTAGTGATCTCAGTGATCAACAACGAGGAGATCCAGCCACACCACTTCTTGGTCCGCGGTGGCGGGGTGGCCTTGACCGCAGAGGGGCGAAGGAAGCTGATCGCCGCCTACGAACGCCGAATGGATGTGGAGGTCACTCATCCGATTTTCGGCTACAAGGTGGCGTACCGACGACTCATCGAGCTTCAGGTTCGCCTGTTCGCCGGATGGCTCATGGATGAGATCGAACGCTACGAGCCGTTCGTGACGAGATGAGGAAGTGTGGGACGTCGCCGTTACGTGGTGTGTTACGACATCGCTTCGCCGGTTCGATGGAGGCAGGTGTACAAGATCATGCAAGGTCACGGTGAGTGGATTCAGCTCTCGGTGTTCCTCTGCGACCTCGACGACGTCGAGCGTGTCCGCCTACAGGATCTGTTAGACGCGCAGATCCACCACCGGGAAGATTCGGTCTGCTTCGCCGATCTAGGAGCCGTGGGGTCTAGGGGCGCATCCAGTGTGGAGTTCATGGGAAGATCGAGGGGCATGCCGCAAAGCGGACCTGTCATCTTCTAGTCGAGCGCTCCAGTCATGGCGGGCAGGCCCCGCAGCGCTCGAAAGCCAAGCCGTGACTGGAGCCCATCTGATCCTTGACAACTGAAGCTGCCCTAATCGCAGGTCTAGTTACGAACCGCTCGAAATCGCATCCGGGATGCCAGTCGTCCCATAGGGCCCCAACAGGGGCCCCCTCCCCGGCCATCAGGCCGGGGCTCCGTTGCGGCGTTGAGGAGGGTGCGCCGCCATGGGAACATCGGTGGGCCCTCCCCGGCCATCAGGCCGGGGCTCCGTTGCGGCGACACGATCGCCCCCAACTACGAGGGCCCAGCCCCACCCCTCCCCGGCCATCAGGCCGGGGCTCCGTTGCGGCGTGACGATGCACCAGCCGCCGTCGCCGCGGATTGCTGCCCCTCCCCGGCCATCAGGCCGGGGCTCCGTTGCGGCGTCATACCAGTGCTCGTGAGGTTGGCGTTCTGCACCTCCCTCCCCGGCCATCAGGCCGGGGCTCCGTTGCGGCGACGCCCTCGAGCCGGAGATGATCAGCGCCGCCGTAGCCCCTCCCCGGCCATCAGGCCGGGGCTCCGTTGCGGCGACCGTGGACACGACCGTGCAGCATCCGATGCTTGGGACCCTCCCCGGCCATCAGGCCGGGGCTCCGTTGCGGCGACGGCGACCGCTTTGACCGCCTCAAGGAGTGCCTTGGCCCTCCCCGGCCATCAGGCCGGGGCTCCGTTGCGGCGGCGTCTACGACCTCGTGATCGGCGACGTGGCCACCGGCGACCCTCCCCGGCCATCAGGCCGGGGCTCCGTTGCGGCGCTTTGATGTAGTCGCGTCCCAGGTCGGCGACTTTGTTCCCTCCCCGGCCATCAGGCCGGGGCTCCGTTGCGGCCTTAGCCTTCCTCAGCGGCGGCGCACGTGTCGATCGTGCCCTCCCCGGCCATCAGGCCGGGGCTCCGTTGCGGCGCGGCACGGGTCGCCGGTGGCGCGCACGCGTCGATGGCCCTCCCCGGCCATCAGGCCGGGGCTCCGTTGCGGCTGCAATGGATCGCCGACGAGTACGGGGTGACCGCCGGCCCTCCCCGGCCATCAGGCCGGGGCTCCGTTGCGGCGCTCCACCGCACGCCGACGGCCCCGTCGACGTGATCGTCCCTCCCCGGCCATCAGGCCGGGGCTCCGTTGCGGCACTTTCCGACAACGCCGGATGACCCTCGACCCGGCAGTGCCCTCCCCGGCCATCAGGCCGGGGCTCCGTTGCGGCGGTGGTTCAGCCGGGACGACCTCCATGGCCAACGCCACCCCTCCCCGGCCATCAGGCCGGGGCTCCGTTGCGGCGCGTCGCGCTCTGCCAACCACTCATCGCAATCGCAGACCCTCCCCGGCCATCAGGCCGGGGCTCCGTTGCGGCCCGACCTACCAGCGGGACGGCCGCCGTTTGTGGACGTCACTCCCCGGCCATCAGGCCGGGGCTCCGTTGCGGCAGCTGGGTCTTGATGCGGTCGGTGGTCTCGGTGATCTTCCCTCCCCGGCCATCAGGCCGGGGCTCCGTTGCGGCACCGGGAAGATCGAAGCGAACGCGATCGAGCTCGGCATCCCTCCCCGGCCATCAGGCCGGGGCTCCGTTGCGGCACGGTCACAACGACGGGCGCCGCTGGGGCCAGGGTCGTCCCTCCCCGGCCATCAGGCCGGGGCTCCGTTGCGGCACGACGTGCGCTCCTGTCGGTGCGGGTTGTTTGCCGTCCCCCTCCCCGGCCATCAGGCCGGGGCTCCGTTGCGGCTTCAGCACGGGCATCACATCTTTCGACGGGACGGCGGCCCTCCCCGGCCATCAGGCCGGGGCTCCGTTGCGGCATTTGCCGCCATCCGCTGCACCACCGAACATGAGCCGCCCTCCCCGGCCATCAGGCCGGGGCTCCGTTGCGGCCAGGCGATCGGTTTGGGCATCGGCTGCTGGTTGTGCCCCTCCCCGGCCATCAGGCCGGGGCTCCGTTGCGGCCGCATCACGTCCAGCTCGAGGTCGTCGGCGCCCACAACCCTCCCCGGCCATCAGGCCGGGGCTCCGTTGCGGCAACTGCACCACCCGCTCCTGCTCTGTGACCGCGTTCACCCTCCCCGGCCATCAGGCCGGGGCTCCGTTGCGGCGCCTCGACGTCATCGGACCCGACCACCTCATTCAACGGCCCTCCCCGGCCATCAGGCCGGGGCTCCGTTGCGGCTGCCGACTGGCATGGTGATGGCTCCTAGCTGGTGAGCCGCCCTCCCCGGCCATCAGGCCGGGGCTCCGTTGCGGCAAGCGGGTGTCCGGTGCGATCTCGACGATCGCCCACCCCTCCCCGGCCATCAGGCCGGGGCTCCGTTGCGGCTCGTCCAGCATGTCGCCAGGCATGACCTCGCCCAAGTACCCCCTCCCCGGCCATCAGGCCGGGGCTCCGTTGCGGCTGGAAGCTGGTCAGCCAGTGCTGCGGCCAGAACATCAACCCTCCCCGGCCATCAGGCCGGGGCTCCGTTGCGGCAGTGGCACACCGCGAGCATCTCGACCGGCGGCGCGTCGCCCTCCCCGGCCATCAGGCCGGGGCTCCGTTGCGGCAGGAATAGCGGGTTGGTGGTGGCCTAGCTGGGAAGCCCCTCCCCGGCCATCAGGCCGGGGCTCCGTTGCGGCTCCGAGGTGGCCAGATAGGCGGGGTGCTCCATGTCATGCCCTCCCCGGCCATCAGGCCGGGGCTCCGTTGCGGCGCACGGCTCAAAGCGGCATGGTCGACGGCTGGTGCGGCCCCTCCCCGGCCATCAGGCCGGGGCTCCGTTGCGGCGCTGTACTGGGCACCCTTGGTGGTCACGTCGGGCTCCCTCCCCGGCCATCAGGCCGGGGCTCCGTTGCGGCGGAGTCGACCTCGTGCTGGTATTCGCGGCGGAATACTGGTTCCCTCCCCGGCCATCAGGCCGGGGCTCCGTTGCGGCGACCTTCGGCTCTGGTGCGGGCTCGGGCTCGGTCTGACCCTCCCCGGCCATCAGGCCGGGGCTCCGTTGCGGCCCGCTGTCTTCATGGACGCCACCTGAACCACCCGAGCCCCCTCCCCGGCCATCAGGCCGGGGCTCCGTTGCGGCGACAAACTGCGACTGCGGCGAGTGTGACTGCATCACCTGCCCTCCCCGGCCATCAGGCCGGGGCTCCGTTGCGGCCAGCTGTTCTCGGGTTGTCCGGATCATGGTGTGCAGCCCTCCCCGGCCATCAGGCCGGGGCTCCGTTGCGGCAGCGACGTGATGATCGTGCCGCCCATGATCGCAGCGAACCCTCCCCGGCCATCAGGCCGGGGCTCCGTTGCGGCGCGATGGCGGGCCGGACGCTCTCCAACCCGGAAGGGCTCCCTCCCCGGCCATCAGGCCGGGGCTCCGTTGCGGCGAGAACGCCTCACCCATGGCGGCCGTCTCCCCATCCATCCCCTCACCGGCCATCAGGCCGGGGCTCCGTTGCGGCACGGACCAGCAGAAGCAGGGAGTGCTGGCGTTGTTCAATGGCCCTCCCCGGCCATCAGGCCGGGGCTCCGTTGCGGCCTCGCTCCCGGCATCGACGAGAATCGAGCGCTACTCCCCTCCCCGGCCATCAGGCCGGGGCTCCGTTGCGGCCACCACTCCTGATGCAGTTTGATATCCGCACCATCCGAACCCTCCCCGGCCATCAGGCCGGGGCTCCGTTGCGGCTGGGGTGACAAGTACACGGTCGGCATCGCCTCGCTGTTGTCCCTCCCCGGCCATCAGGCCGGGGCTCCGTTGCGGCAGTCTTGCGAAGCGAGCCACACAGCGCCCGGCGGCGGTACCCTCCCCGGCCATCAGGCCGGGGCTCCGTTGCGGCCCGTGCCAGCCTTTCTCCCAGGCGGGCGCCCAGCTCGGTGCCCTCCCCGGCCATCAGGCCGGGGCTCCGTTGCGGCGATACCTCCCAACGCATAGCCCACGATGACTTCCTCACCCCTCCCCGGCCATCAGGCCGGGGCTCCGTTGCGGCCATCTGATCTTCCAGATGGGTACGGATGAGTTCGTGGCCCTCCCCGGCCATCAGGCCGGGGCTCCGTTGCGGCGACCACGGGGAGGTGGTGCGGGCACACGCCCACACCTTGCCCTCCCCGGCCATCAGGCCGGGGCTCCGTTGCGGCAGCAGTTCGACCGGGCAGTGCGCTGCCGACGTGTGTCCTCCCTCCCCGGCCATCAGGCCGGGGCTCCGTTGCGGCGTGAGCGGCTGGGTTTCGACGCCCGAGGCAAGCGCAAGCCCCTCCCCGGCCATCAGGCCGGGGCTCCGTTGCGGCATCGTGTCGTCCCGTCGTCGGCGATCAACATGGTCAGGGTCCCTCCCCGGCCATCAGGCCGGGGCTCCGTTGCGGCACCTGTAGCTCGACGACCTGGTCCTGGGTGAGCTTGGCTCCCTCCCCGGCCATCAGGCCGGGGCTCCGTTACGGCCCCCTTGCGGCGATCGGAGCGTCGCTGCGTGTCCAGGCCCTCCCCGGCCATCAGGCCGGGGCTCCGTTGCGGCCGGCAGCTCGAGGCCGAGTGGACGACCTGGGTTCCCGCCCTCCCCGGCCATCAGGCCGGGGCTCCGTTGCGGCAGTTCGGCTCCGATGACATCGCTGCCCTCGAATGGATCCCTCCCCGGCCATCAGGCCGGGGCTCCGTTGCGGCCGATTTCTCCAGACCGGGGACACCCCAGATCAGCTCGGCCCTCCCCGGCCATCAGGCCGGGGCTCCGTTGCGGCGCGAGAATGAACGTGTCCCGGAAGTTCGCTAGGACTTCCCTCCCCGGCCATCAGGCCGGGGCTCCATTGCGGCCCGATGAACTTCACGACCAGGTAGATCCCCAGCGCCGCCCTCCCCGGCCATCAGGCCGGGGCTCCATTGCAGCGATGCTCATATGCTCGCCTACTCATCACGTTGAGGCCTCGACGACACTCGAAAATCCTCCAGAAACACATCATGCGCCCAAAAGAGCCACGCTGAGGTCGAGCTGACAGACCACGAGCGCCGCCGCTTTAGGTCAGCTTCCCAGGGTGCCCTCGGCCCGCCAATATCCGTTCGGAAATTGCTTGACGAGTGCCCGTTCGAGGCGGATAATCGAACATATGTACGAGTCACTCGTACCGGGCGAAATCTCGGCGGTCACTTCTGCGCCCAAGGCGAACACGCCACCACCCGCCGCTCCGACGCACCTCCGGACGGGGCCGGCAGCGTCCGGTCCCACCGCGAACGCCACGGGCGGGGCGGATGCGCTCATCGAGGCTGCCGCCCCGCCGAGCGGAATGGTCGCCTCGGTCGAAGCCCGCCTGCGCGCCGACGAGGCGCTGGCGCTCGCCGGCCCCGAGGGCATCATCGACGAACTGGAGGGCAGCCGGCTCGACGACGCCGTTCGAAGCCTGGGTGGCATCATCAACGCCACGCACGGCCGCATGGTGTTGTCGGTGTGTCGGGTGCTCGAAACCGGCTGGTGGAAGGGCGGCGGCGTCCTGTCGGCCCGCCAGTGGCTGGCGATCCATTGGGCCACCAATACCGCGACGATCAGCCGGGTGATCGCGGTGGCCAAGAAGGCAGAAACCTACCCCGAGGTCGTCGATGCTCTGGTCGCTGGCATGATCAGCCTTGAGGCCGCCCACCTGATCTGCGGACGCATCCCGTCGGAGTACCAGACCACGTACGTCGCTTACGCCATCAACATGACCTTCGACCAGCTCCGTACGTGCACCCATGCGGTCCGTCCCCCGCCCAACAGCGGGCCCAACAAGCAGGCCGACAAGGCCGGAGAGGACGACGCCTCCGGCGATGACAAGGCCAGCCAGACGACCGCCGACGAGCCGACCAGCGCCAACCCGCCACCCCGTCTCGGGTTTACGCAGCGAGACGACGGCCGCTGGTCGCTGAACGCCAACCTGAGCCCCGAGGACGGCGCACTCATCGAGACCGCCCTCCAGGAGGCACGCGACCGAGCGTTCAAGGCAGCCGAGGATCCAGACGAACGCCTTCGCCTCACCTGGGCCGACGCGCTGGTCGACGTGGCACGGCGTGCCCTCGATCACGCCGACGCCGACACCGCAGGCGGGCAGCCGACCGACCGCACCCTGGTGCATTACCACTACGAACTTGGCCACCTCTACGCCGAAGGATCCACCCAGCCCCTTCCCGATGTGCTCCGCCGCCAGATCCTGTGCGACACCAACCTGGTCGGCATCGGGTTTCGCGATGGCCGCCCAGTCGACGTCGGACGCCAAACGAGGGTGATCTCCCGGCGGTTGCGACGCCTCATCCTGCGCCGGGACCGGTGTTGTGTCATCCCCGGCTGCGGGGCCACCCGGGGCTTGGAGATTCACCACCTGATCCACTGGGAAGACGGCGGCCGGACGGACGCCGGCAACCTCGCCGCCCTGTGCAAGGCCCATCACCGCGCACACCATCACGGGCTCGTCCACATCACCGGCGATCCGTACAGCGGCCTGGGCTTCACCAACGCCGACGGAACCCCGCTCTGCGCCCGGCCGGCGAAGGCCCCGTCCAGCACCGACACCGGCGCGTTGACCGACACGGCCCGCAACGCGGGTATGGGAGATCCCGCCACCCACCGCTTCGGGGCAACGGGCGAACGTTTGCAACGATGGTCGATCCTCCCGGGTCCCAGCCCGGTACCGGCCAGGCCGCCCGACCTCTCCCCCATCCTCGGCGGCACCCCGCACCACTCGGGCGACGGAGCCCCCGCTGGCACTGGCACTGGCACTGGCAACGGCACTGGCACTGGCAACGGCACTGCCGAAGCTGCCACGCAGCCCGCAGCCGAATCGCGGCGACCCCACGACCTACCGCGACCCTGGTGGGTACTCGACCCACCAACGTTCGACACGCGACCTCTGATTCTCAGGGAGTAGCCGCAGCGGCGTTGTCTGGGCGATCAACCTCAGGGATGCGGCGATGTCTCGGTTGCACCAAGCGAAGCGTGTTGCCATCCAACCCCGGTGACGAACGACCATCACGAAACCGACGCGAACGCGTGGCGATCAGCGGGTAGGATGGACACCCCCCAAATCTCACGTCGTGCGCGCCGCAGTCCACCATCGGTTTCACCGCCCCGCAACGCGCAGCCAACCGGCCGGCGACGTCTCTCCACAGTCGAGGCCCCGTGTCTATTTCACCGTCCCCTGCCCTCTCCCGCACCGACGAAGGCTCCGTGCCCGTCGAGGGCTTCAGAAACGTCGCCATCATCGCCCACGTCGACCACGGCAAGACCACGCTGGTCGACGCCCTGCTCGGCCAGGCCGGCGCCATGTCAGCGCACCACAAGCCCGATGAGAGCGACGCCGCCGACGGCCACGCCACCCGGGTGATGGATTCGATGGACCAGGAGCGCGAACGCGGCATCACCATCCTGGCCAAGAACACCGCTGTGCGTTGGCCGCTGTCAGCGGAGCACGGCGGCGGCAAGGCGGGCGAGGTCAAGCTCAACATCGTCGACACCCCCGGCCACGCCGACTTCGGCGGCGAGGTGGAGCGTGCGCTGACGATGGTGGACGGCGTCCTCCTGCTCGTCGATTCCTCAGAAGGCCCGCTGCCTCAGACCCGCTTCGTGTTGCGCAAGGCGCTGGAGCTCGACCTGCCCGCCGTCGTGGTCGTCAACAAGGTCGACCGCCCCGACGCACGCGTGGCTGAGGTGGTCTCCGAGGTCGAGGAGCTGTTCTTGGACCTTGAGGCCGAAATGCACCACCTCGAGTTTCCGATCGTCTACACCAACGCCAAGGCCGGCACCGCCTCGCTCGATCCCACCACCCAGGAAGACTCCCTGGAGCCGCTGGTGCGCACGCTGGTCGATCACCTGCCGCCACCCAGCCACGATCCGGACGCCCCGCTGCGGGCCTGGGTGACCAACCTGGACTCCAACCCGTTCGTCGGTCGCCTGGCGCTGTGCCGGGTGGTGTCTGGCACGATCAAAAAGAACCAGCCGGTCGCCTGGTGCAAGGCCGACGGCACGATCGTCTCGGCTCGCACCGGTTCGGTGTTCGTCACCGAGAACCACGAGCGCGTCGAGGTGGATTCGGCCGGGCCGGGCGAGTTGGTGGCCGTCTCGGGCATCGAGAACATCAACCTGGGCGAGACGATCGCCGACCCGGACGACCCCCGTCCGCTTCCGGTGATCACGGTTGATGAGCCCAGCCTGTCGATGACCATCGGCATCAACACCTCGCCGATGGCGGGCAAGGAAGGCTCGAAGCTGACCGCCCGCCTGGTGAAGAACCGCCTCGACACCGAGCTGTTGGGCAACGTCAGCTTGCGGGTGCTGCCCACCGAGGCGCCCAATGCCTGGGAGGTTCAGGCCCGCGGCGAACTCCAGCTGGCCGTGCTGATCGAGGCGATGCGCCGTGAGGGCTTCGAGCTCACCGTCGGCAAGCCGCAGGTGCTGATCAAGGAGATCGACGGCGTCCGCGAGGAGCCCTTCGAACGACTGACCGTCGACGTGCCCGAAGAGTTCTCCGGCACCGTCACCCAGCTGCTGTCCGAGCGCCGCGGGCGCATGAACGAGGTGAGCCACGGCGACAGCGGGTGGGTGCGCCAGGAATGGATCGTGCCGGCACGCGGCTTGATCGGCTTCCGCACCAAGTTCCTCACCGAGACCCGGGGCACCGGCGTTCTCAACCACGTGTTCGAGGGCTACGAGAAGTGGGCCGGCAAGATCCGCAGCCGGGGCACCGGCTCGATCGTGGCCGACCGGCGCGGCCCGACGACGATGAACGCCATCGTGGCCATCCAGGAGCGTTCAGCCCTGATCGTGCCACCCGGCGTTGAGGTGTACGAGGGCATGGTGGTCGGCGAGAACAGCCGCCCCGACGACATGGACGTCAACATCTGCAAGGAAAAAAAGCAGACCAACATGCGCGCTTCAGGCTCGGACAACACCGAGAAGGTCACGCCGCCCATGCCGATGGGCCTCGACCGAGCACTCGAGTTCATCGCCACCGACGAATGCGTCGAGGTGACCCCGGAGTCGATCCGCTTGCGCAAGGTCGAACTCGACCCCAACATCCGGGCCCGTGCCGCCAAGAAGGCCAAGGCGGACGCCTGAGGAGCAAAGCGCACGCCTGAGGAGCACAGCGGACGCCTGACCCGACCCGCTCCCCACGGTACGGTTGACCCATGAGGTCAGGGCACCCATGAGGGTGGTCATCGCACGCTGTTCGGTCGATTATGAAGGGCGCCTCAGCGCGCACCTTCCCAGCGCTGTCCGGCTGATCATGGTGAAGGCCGACGGCTGCGTGGCGATCCACGCCGACGGCGGCGCCTACAAGCCACTCAACTGGATGAACGCCCCCAACCGCCTGATCGAGGAACCCGGCGAGTGGCGGGTGACCAACCCCAAGGGCGACACGCTGCGCATCACGGTCGATGAGGTGATCGACGACTCCTCATGGGAGTTCGGGGTGGACCCCGGGCTGCAAAAGGACGGGGTCGAGGCCCACCTCCAAGAACTCTTGGCAGCAGACCCGACCCGCATTGAGGACGGCCTGACGTTGGTACGTCGGGAGCACTCCACCGACATCGGTCCGGTCGACCTGCTGTGTCGGGACCTCGAGGGGGTGGCGGTGGTCATCGAGGTGAAGCGTCGCGGCGAGATCGACGGCGTGGAGCAGCTGACCCGGTATCTGTCCCGCATGGAGCGTGACCCGACGCTGCGCCCGCTGCGGGGCATCTTCGTCGCCCAGAGCATCAAGCCGCAGGCCAAGGTGCTGGCAGCCTCGCGTGACATCGGCTGCGTCGAAGTGGACTACGACGCGCTGCGAGGCATCGAATCGCCCCAGCAGGCGCTGTTCTAGCAGCAGGCGCTGCTCTCACGGCAGCGATGCCCTCACGGCCGATGACCTCCTGAATGCAGCCGAACACGGCGTTGGAACCGTGAGGCTCGCTGCATGGGCCAGTAGGGTCGGCCGCTCGCAACTGAGGTCACCATGCAAACGTGCCGTCACTGCCAGAGCGCCAACCTGGACCAAGCGAGCGCCTGCTCGGTATGCGGCGCCCAGTTGGACGACTTCACCATCGCTCCCCTACCCCAAACCGCGCAGCCTGGAACGACGCCGCCGTCTGGGATGCAACCTCCCGGAGCACCGCTACCGGGAACCCAGCATCCGGGACCGATGCCACCCCAGGCCGACCGGTCGGGCTACGCCAGCCCGCAGGGCCTCATTGGCCCACCGCCCTCGGGACCTCCACTCTCGGGGCCGGGTCAGGCACCGCCGCCCCACTACCCGCCACCGCCCCACTACCCGCCGCCGTCCCAATACCCGGGTGCCTCAACACAGCCCGGGTTTCAAGGCGCCACCATCTACGCCCCGCCGGGGACGCCGGGTGGGTACGTGCAGACCTCCCCGACCAACAACCTGGCGATCACCTCGCTGGTGCTGTCGATCGTCGGCACGCTGAGCATCTTCCTGTGCTTCTTCCTGGCCGTGCTCGCGCCCGCCGGTGCCATCACCGGCCACGTGGCGCTGAAGCGCATCAAAACCTCGGGCCAATCGGGCCGAGGTTTGGCCCTGGCCGGCGTCATCGTCGGGTGGATCGGCACGCTGGGCGCCGCAGCGATGGCGGTGCTCTTCGCCGTCCTGCTCGGCTACTCCGGCACATCCGGATACTAACGACGGCCGTCGGCTCAGAACTCCCAAACGGCGATCGTGGCCTCCTGAGCCGGTTGCGCCCCGGCGGCACGATAGGTCGCCGCCGCCGCCTCGTTGGTCGTGCTCATCGGCACCCACATGCCGTAACACCCAACCGCTCGCGCCCGCTCGGCCAGCGCCTCGCACAGCGCCCGACCCACCCCACGACGCCGCGCCGCGCCATCGACCCCGAGTTCGTACAACAACATCTCGGTGCCTTTGTCGGGATGGGTGATCTCCATGCCGCTGACGAACCCCAACGCCCGCCCGTCCTCCTCGGCGAGCACCAAGTGGTGCCCGTCTCGCTCGAGGAACCGGCGGGTCCACTCCCGGGTGGGAGGGGCGTCGAAGAGATGCCCGGCGGCGAGGACGGCGTCGACGTCGTCGATGGTCAGAGGGCGGAGCTCCATGGGCGTCGAGCGTACGACGTTGGCCGGGCCGCTCGGCGCGATCCATCAGCCGGCTGAGCTCGGTGTGTCGACGGGGACCCGGGCAGGTTGACGGTGTGCGCCCGGGCGAGCAGCCTGAGGCGATGACGAGGGAGGTGTTCGCCGACTGCGCAACGGCCACCCGTGCCCAGGCCAGGGCGGCCGCCTGGCTGGCCGATGCCGGAACGACGACGGGCGACCGGGTGGCGATGATCGCGCCGAGCAGCCTCGACTACCTGGCCGTCGCCATCGGTGCGCTGCGCACGGGAATCATCCCGGTGCTGATCAACACGTCGTTGCTCGAGCACGAGCGTGCCTACATCCTCGACGACTGCCGACCGACGCTGGTGATGGGCGAGGCCGAAGTGGGCGAGGCGGCGCACCACCATCGGGAATCCTCTCTGGCCCGCTGGCCGCTCGGCCGCCCGATGGCCTACACCTCCGGCACGACCGGACGTCCCAAGGGTGTCTACTCCGGGGTGCTCTCCGAGCCCGATGCCGAAGCGCTGTGGACCGAGGAGATCGACCTGTGGGGCTTCGGGCCAGGCGACACCTACGTGCAGATCGGGCCGCTCTACCACTCCGCACCGCTGCGCTTCGCCGCCTGTGCGCTGCTGACCGGCGGCTCGGTGGTCGTCCCCGGCCCGTTCGACGCCGAGCGGACGCTGGCGGCGATCCTCGAGCACGCCCCGACGGCAACGTTCGCCGCTCCGATCCACCTCAAGCGCCTCTTCACCGCCGACGCCGACGGCCGCTGGACCCGCATGCGCCTCGTCGCCCACGCAGGCGCCCCGTGCCCCCCCGAGGTGTCCGCCGAGGCGCGTCGCCGCTTCGGCGACGATCGGGTGTGGGAGTTCTACGGCTCGACCGAGGGGCAGTTCACCGTCCAGTCACCCGAGGATCGTCGCGTCGCCCCCGGCTCGGTGGGACGGGCCCGGCCCAACCGATCGCTGAGCGTCGATGACGCGGGTCATATCTGGTGCGAAACGCCGCGATGGGCGCACTTCACCTACTGGGACGACCCCGAGCGCACCGCCGAAGCCTGGCGGCCGACGCCGACGGGCTGGGAGTTCACCGTCGGCGACCTCGGCCGGATGGTCGACGGCCACCTGTACCTCGACGGACGCCGTGACGACCTGATCATCTCGGGCGGGGTCAACGTCTACCCGGCCGAGGTGGAACGGGAGCTGCGAGGGGTGCCCGGCGTCGACCAGGTGGTGGTCTTCGGCACGCCCGACGACGAGTGGGGGCAGGCGGTGACCGCCGTCATCGTTCCCGAGGACCCCCAGGGCAATCCCGAGGCGCTGGCGGCAGCGGTCATCGACCGGGCGACCCAGGCCCTGGCCGCCTACAAGCGCCCAAAGCGGGTGCTGGTGGCCGATGCGCTGCCGGTCAGCTCGACCGGCAAGCTGCGCCGATCGACCCTGGCCGACGACCTGCCGTCGGCGCCCTGAGCCACCACCTCGATCAGCGCCAGAACTCAGGCGGGGTCGAAGCTCACCCGGCCGGCATCGAGCACAACGCGGTCGTCCCCGCCGTGGGTGGTGAACAGTGCTGCGTCGGCACCACTTCGCCACATCCGAATGGTCAGCGGCTCGCCGGGGAACACCGGCGAGGTGAAGCGGCCTTCCATCGACCGAAAGCGGGAAGGGTCGCCGTCGCAGAGGCGATCGAGCAGGGCACGGCCAGTGAAACCGTAAGTGCACAGGCCATGCAGGATCGGCCGATCGAAGCCTGCGAGTTGGGCGAAGCCCGGGTCGGAGTGCAGCGGGTTGCGGTCGCCGGAGAGCCGGTAGATCAGTGCCTGATCCTCCCGGGTCGCCAGCGTCACCTCCTCGTCGGGAGCGACACCCTCAGGGGCGGCGTTGCGGGGACCCGACGGGCCGCGCTCACCACCAAAGCCCCCCTCGCCGCGGATGAACACCGACATCACTTTGTCAAACAGCGCCTCGCCGTCAGCCGTCGACGATCGGGACGTGACCTCGACGACCGCACCCGACCCCTTGTCCCAGACGGCGGTCACCTCGCCGACGGTGAAAACCGTCCCCTCGACCGGCAACTCCCGGTGCAGGACGATCGCCTGCTCGCCGTGGACGAGCATCGCCGGATTGAAGCTGCCGATGTTGGCGAAGGCCCCGGAGGCGTCGCCCAACACCACCGCCTGGGTGGGGTACGCCCGCTGGTCGACGTTCATCGAGTTCTCGGTCGTGAATGCCAAGTCGTTGGTGCCGCCCCCGATCCCCACCGCGTACAGCAGCGAGTCCTTCGTCGTCCACGACGACTCGGTCGGCGCGCTGGTCGATCCCACTGCGCTCGGATTGATGGCCATCAGGCCCCCCTGATCCACTCGACCTCCGAGATGCCCTCGGAGGAGTGCTCAATGAACCGCCATTCTCTCAGGTCAGGGCGCCCATTGACGCCACTTTTGCCCTCCCATCCGCGATAGTGGTGCAGTGGGTCTTTCTCGACGAGCGGTGTTAATCGCCAGCATCATTCCGCTCATCGCCATGGCGCTGTTGTCGGCGGCCTACTTGGTCGACGGAGCGGCGCAAAACGGTCGCGTGGCACGAAACGTCTCGGTCGCCGGCGAATCCGTTGGCGGGCTGAACCGGACCGAACTTGAAGTGAAGGTCAACGAACTCGCCGCCGACTTCCCGGACACACCCGTGACGATCAGCGCCGAGGACCTGTCGATCGAGACCACCGCCGGAGACCTGGGCTACGAAATCGACGTCGACGCCACCGTCGACCGTGCCCTCGCCCAGGGCCACGCCGGCTACAGCCCGGCCAAGGCGGTCCGCTGGCTGTCGAAGCTGTTCGACTCCTACGAGCTGCCGGTGGCGCTGACGACCGACGTCGACAAGCTGAACTCCACCGTGGTCGCCCTCGAAGGCGACCGCCGGACCGATCCGGTCAACCCGCGCATTGAGTTCACCGATGCGACCGCCCAGATGATCCCCGGCATCCCGGGACGGAAGATTGATACCTCGTCGATCACCAGCCAACTGTCCGGATCCCTCGACAGCCTGAGCGAGACGATCGAGCTCACCGCCGACCGCGAGACGATCCCCACCCCGATCAGCGACCAGGTCGTCGCCTTCCTCAAGGGGCACCTGGACAACGTGCTCGGCACTCCGTTCACGCTGAAAGCAGGAGACCAAAGCGCCGAGCTGAACGCCGAGGACATCGTGCCGATGCTCTCGGTCAAGGAAGTCAAAAACGTCCCGACGCTCACCGTCGACGCCAAGGTCGCAGGGCTGGTGGTCGCCGACCAACTGCCGACGCCGTCCAACCCGACCGGGGTGAAGTTCACGCTGGGCCCCAACGGACCCACGCCGGTGGCCGGCACCGACGCCGTGGTTTGCTGCGACAAGACGGCCGGCACCGTACTTGCCCAGGCCATCGAGAAGGCCGAACACGAAGTGAAGCTGCCAACGACCAAGTTCAGCGCCGCCCAGGGCGTGGACGAGGCATCCAAGGCCGGCGTCAAGGAGGTGGTGTCCTCCTTCACCACCGAGCACCCCGGCGGGCAGCCCCGCGTGCAGAACATCCACCGCATCGCCGACCTGACGCGCGGCGTCTACATCCCGCCGGGCGGATCGTTCTCGATCAACGACTTCGTCGGCGAACGCACCGAGGCGAAGGGCTTCGTGTCAGCCCCGGTGATCTCGGACGGAGTGTTTACCAAGGACACAGGCGGAGGCGTCAGCCAGTTCGCGACCACCCTGTTCAACGCCTCATTCTTCGCGGGCATGGACATCCCGAAGTACAAGGCCCACTCGGTCTTCATCTCGCGGTACCCGTTCGGCCGCGAGGCAACCTTGTCGTACCCCGGCGTCGACCTGAAGATCACCAACCCCAGTCCCTACGGCGTGATGATCTGGCCGTCCTACACCGACACGTCGATCACGGTCGACCTGTACTCCACCAAGTGGGTGCAGGCCGACCAGACCGGTCAGACCGGCGAGAAGCCGGGCGAGGGTGGGCTGCGCTGCGGCAATATCACGACGACGCGCACCAAGACGGTCATCGCAACCGGTGCGAAGTCGAACGACACGTTCAACGCCAGCTACGTGTGCAAGGAGCCCGAGACGGCCGCCGACTGACTCGGCTGTCCGCCTCGCATGTGACACCGGTCCCACATTCCGACAGGATGAGCGCACTCCCGCGCTGTTCTACCCAGGTTTGTGAGGTGCCGTGCTTCAGCTGAACGAGATCGAGTCCTTCGAGTTCGACGACCGGATGAGCGACAGCGACGCGCTCATGTGGAGCATAGAAAAGGATCCACTGCTGCGCTCGACGATCGTCACCGTCAGCACGTTCGAGGGTCGACTGGACCACGATCGGGTGCGCCACCAGATCGACTACCTCAGCCGTGTGATCCCCCGGTTCCGCCAACGCGTGCGGGCCAACCCCCTGTCGATCGCCCCGCCCCGCTGGGAGTTCGACCCGTACTTCGACCTCTCCTACCACCTGCGCTTCGTCACCGTGTCCGAGGGAGCGACCCTGGCCGACGTGCTGACGATGGCCGAGCCGACCGGCATGCAGGGCTTCGATCGGGCACGGCCACTGTGGGAGGCCACCATCGTCGATGGTTTGGCGGACGGCACCACCGCACTGATCCTCAAGATCCACCACTCGATCACCGACGGCGTCGGCGGGATGAAGCTGCAGCTGGCGCTGTTCGACCTCGCACCCGACGACCCCAAGCCGGAGTTGCCCGACGCTCCGGACATCCATGTGCTCAGCCAGCCGGAGCGGGTGGCCGATGCGGTCACCTACGAAACCCAGCGCAGTGCCTCGCTGTTCGCTTCCTGGGCCAAGCGCGGCCTGGGAGGGGCGATGGGGGTCATCACCGACCCGGTCGGAGCCTTGGCCGGGGCCGAGGAGCTCACCGAATCGGTGTTTCGCCTGGTCAAGCCGGCGTCGCCGCTCAGCCCGCTGATCACCGAGCGGTCGCTCTCGGTTCGCTTCGCCACCCTGCAGTTTCCGCTGCCGATCGCCAAGGCGGCGGCAAAGGCGGCCCACGGCCGCCTCAACGACGCGTTCATCGGCGGACTGGCGCTGGGGCTGCGTCGCTACCACGAGGCCCACGCCCGCAACGTCGAGTCGTTGCGCATGAACATGCCGATCAACGTCCGCAACCAGACGGTTGGAAACACCGCCGGCAACGCCTTCATCCCGGCCCGGGTCGAGGTGCCAATGCACCCCGACGAGCCGATCGAGATGATGAAGCAATTGCGATCCGTGGTGCTCCACGCCCGCGACGAGCCGGCCAACGACCTGATGGAGCTGCTGTCCAACGGGCTCAACCGGCTGCCGACCTCGATGACGTCGGCGCTGTTCGGCGCCATGTTGAAGGGCAACGACTTCACGGCCTCCAACGTCCCGGGTGCGCCGATCCCGCTCTACCTCGTCGGCCAACGGATGCTGTCCCAGTACGCATTCGGCCCCAACGCCGGCTCGGCGATGAACTTCACGCTGGTCAGCTATGCGGACGACTGCTTCATCGGCGTCAACATCGACCCGGTGGCCGTGCCCGACCCCGACGTCCTGATGCAGTGCATCGAGCTGGGCTTCGAAGAGATCTTTTCCGTCGTCCCCTCAGCGGCGGCGGAGTGAGGCCACCAGGTCGGGGCGGGGATGTTGCCGACCAAGGCGCTTGTAGCCTGGGCCGGTGCAAACCGAGCCCACCGTCATCATCGGCGCCGGCCCCGCCGGGTGTTCAGCCGCCATCACCCTGGCCCGGTCCGGCGCTCGGGTCGCCCTCGTCGACAAGGCGACCTTTCCCCGCGACAAGATCTGCGGCGACGGCCTGACGACCAGTGCCCTGCGGGAGTTGGAGGCCTTAGGCTTTCGCCCCGACGGAGTGCCCAGCTGGACGCCGGTCGACGACGTTGTCGTTCGATCCCCCAGCGGTAACAGCGTGCGCTTTCCGCTGCCGCGGGACCGCAGCCTTCATGCGGTCGTCGCCCGGCGCGAACAGCTCGATGCCGCTCTGCTCGACCACGCGCGCACCTTCGACATCGAAGTGATCGAGGGCGAGGGCATCGCCGAGCTGGAGCGCACCTCCCACGGCGTGGCCGTGACGACGAGCACCGGACGCCGGATCGACGCCGGCTACGTCGTCGCCGCCGATGGCATGTGGTCCCCCACCCGCAAGCTGGCCGGCGACGTGCTGCCCAAGTACCGGGGCGACTGGCATGCGTTTCGCCAGTACTTCACCGGCGTGACCGGGCCGGCCGCCACCGAGCTGTGGGTCAGCTTCGAAGCGGACATTCTGCCCGGCTACTTCTGGTCGTTCCCGCTGGGCGACGGCCGGGCCAACGTGGGCTTCGGCATCATGCGCCACGATGGCGTCGCCCCGGGCAACAAGCTGTCGAGGGTCCCCGATATGGCCCGAACGTGGCCCGCGCTGTTGGAGCGCCCCCACATCCGGGAGCTGCTCGGCCCCGACGCCACGCCCGAGTCACCGCACCGGGCCTGGCCGATCCCGGCCCGCATCGGCGGCCCGGCCCTCACCGGCGACCGGGTGTTGTACGTCGGCGACGCCGCCGCTGTGGGCGATCCGCTGACCGGGGAGGGCATCGGCCAGGCGCTGATCACCGGCCGCCTTGCCGCCGAATCGATCCTCGGAACCGCTCACCACCCGGCGGGCAGAGGGGCCGAGGCGGCCTACGAGGCCGCTGCCCGGGCCTCGCTGGTCGCCGACCACCGCATGTCGGTCACCCTCTCGCGGGCGCTCACCCACCGCAAGGGCGCTCGGGCCGCCATCGCCTTGGCCGGCCTCTCCGGGTGGACCCGCCGCAACTTCGCCCGCTGGCTGTTCGAGGATTACCCCCGTGCGCTGCTGGCCACCCCCCGCCGCTGGCGACGGGGCATGTTCACCCCCGACGGGGCCTACGACCGTCATCCGGAAACAGACCCGAAGGAACCGGCGGGCCAGCGCAGCTAAATTCAGGCGATGATCTCCACTCGACTGACCGAACTGCTCGACATCGAGGCACCCGTCATGCTTGCCGGCATGGGTGGGGTGAGCTACCACGAGTTGGCCGCGGCCGTGTCCAACGCCGGCGGTTTCGGCTGTCTCGGCGCCTCGACGATGTCCGACGAGGTGATGGTCGAGGAGATCGCCCGCACCGCCGCCGCCACCGATAAACCCTTCGGCGTCGATCTGCTCACCGCCGCAGGGGACATGACCGACAAGGTGCGGGCGATCATCGCCGGTGGTGCCAGCGTGTTTGTCGCCGGATTGGGTGTGCCCCGCGACGTGGTCGAGCAGTGCCACGACGCCGGCCTGCTCGTCGTCAACATGTGCGGCAAGGTGCGCCACGCTGTCGACGCGGTCGCCGCCGGTTGCGACCTGGTCGTCGCCCAGGGCACCGAGGCCGGCGGCCACACCGGCCGGGTGGCCACGATGGCGCTGGTGCCACAGGTGGTCGACGCGGTGGGCGATCAGGTGCCAGTCGTCGCCGCCGGCGGCATCGTCGACGGACGGGGCCTGGCCGCCGCCCTGGCGCTGGGTGCGGACGGGGTGTGGGTCGGCACCCGCTTCATCGCCACGCCCGAGGCGCGGGCGGTCAGCGGCTACAAGGACACGCTGCTGAATACCGGCGAGGATGGCACGACGGTCACCCGGGCCTACACCGGCAAGACCTGCCGGGTGGTGCGCAACCGCTACACCGAGGGCTTCGAGGAGCAGGGAGGGGTGGCCGAACCCTTCCCCGGCCAGTTCCTCAAGTCGCTCGAGGACGGCGCCAACCACCTGGGCGGCGGCCCCGAGACCGAGGGCGTCGACCCCGAGCGCGAGTTCTTCCCCTGCGGCCAGGGCGTCGGATCGCTCACCGAGTTGGTGCCCGCCGCCGACCTGGTCACCGGAATGGTCGTCGATGCCGAGGAGATCCTCGGGCGAGCGTCGAGGCTGCTTGCCTAACGACTCGGACGACTCAGCGCCCCAACCGGCTCAACCGGGCCACCAACACCTGGATGACCGTCTGCGGCTCCAGGCCGGAGGCCCCCCGGAGGTCCACGTCGGCGCGAGCGAGCAGTGCGATGGCGCGGGCCACACCATCGGGCCCCAACCGCCGGCTCTGGGTGAGCGCTTTCTTCGCGGGAAAGGTCGACCCCTTGATCCCGAGCAGGTCGGCGGCGTCGCGTTCGGTGCGCACATCGGCGCCCGACAGGGCTGCGATGCGCTGATAGTGCGTGGTCAGCGAGGCCATGATCTGCAGCGGGTGCCGATCTCCGCCCTGGATCATCCGGTTGAGATTCTCGACTGCGACGTTGGACTTACGGGCGTCAATGGCATCGGTGAGGTCCCACGGCGGCACCGATCCGGCCTCGCCCAGGTAGGGCACCAGATCGGCCTCGTCGACCAGCGCTCCCTCACCGAAGACGCCACGGAGGGTTTGGCCTAGGCCGACCAGCCGGCCAAGGTCCTCACCGAAGGTGGACTGCACGAGCGACTTCGCCTTGGGGGTGAGGCGGACCGGCAGATCGGCCAGGCGCTCCCCCACCCACTGGGAGCGGGCCCTGCCGCCCCCAGGCGCCTTGGTCTCGAGCAGGCCGCCGGCGGCCTTGACCGCGCTGAGCAGCTTGCGGGGCGTGGTGGCCAGACGTGACCCCGCAACCGCAGGGCGTTCCCAGGCGATCACGATGACCGACTGATCCGACGGCGAGTCGAGGTAGCGCAACAGCTCGGCAACGTCCTCGTTGGTGCCGAAGCGACCGGCCTCCCGGGCCACCAGGACGCGCCGGCCAAACATCGAGGGCGTCTCGGCGGCCATGACCACCGCCCCCAGCTCGTAATCGGTCCCGGAAAACACGTCGAGGGTCTCGGAACGGTTGTCGTCGCCGATCAGCCGGTCGACCAGCTTGGTGACGGCATCCTCGACCAGCACGGTGTCGTCGCCGCGTACCAGCCACACCGGTGGGGGCGTCGTGGTCATCGCAGCTCTCCTTCGTCGTCGGGCCGGGCACGGTCGCCGGGCCTATCGGTGTGTCGGTGCTGCTCGATGGCCAGCAACACCTCGAGCACCCTGCTGGCGGCGCGCACATCGTCGGTCGCCACCGCCGCCCCGGCCATCACCGCTGCGGCGACCAGCCCTGCGCCGGTGGCCGGGGGGGTCGCCGTCGGGATGACGACGATCAGGGGGTGGCGTCGCAGGTGGGGGTCGGCCCGCCACGACGCCAACGCGGCGGGAAGGTCGACACGGGGCTGGGCGCGGACCGCCGGAACCAGCCGGCCGGGTGCCAGGCCCTGCGCCGCCGCCAGGCGTGCCAGACCGGCCAACTCCTCCTCGACGCTGACGCCGGGACCGTTGTCACTGTCGTTGCCGTTGTCGTGGACCCCGACCTCGAGGATCAGCTGAATGGTGCTCGGGTACTGCGCACCGAGCGCACCGGGTGGGCCCAATGCGTCTATCGCTGCGGCGGGGCCGACGTCGTGCCCCACCCACACCGCGGCAACCCCGCAGCCAAGCGCCGCTGCGAGCGACCCGACGTCGCTCACCTGGGCGATGACCGCCGGGTCGGATCCGGTCGGATGATCATTCCAGACGATCACCCGAGCGTCGGCGGCGGCGCTCCACGGTGGGCGCGCCAGCGGTGTGGCGATCAGCGTGTTCGTGCCCACGACGGGTGCCTTCTCGCCTGCTGCCACGGTGCTGCACCGTAGCCCGAAGGAACGCCACCACCCGCAGGCGGTTCACCCGTCGACGGCGTCCGGGCACGCCGGTTCGGACAACCCCTCGTCGAGGGCCCGCACCTCACCCACCGGCACAGCGTCGCGCACCGCGACGGCCGTCTCGGCCAGGCGCAGCCCTCCCGTTGCGACGAGCATCACGTCGAGATGGCGCACCTCTGCCTCGGCCAGCGCCTGAAGCAGGCGACGCGTGGGCGGCGCTTGACGCAGCACGAGGACGGTCGCTGCCTCGTCGGCCAGCAGGCAGCCGCCCGGTACTGCGCCGCCGGTCACCGTCCGTGGCCAGCCGGCCCAGCACACCAGTGCGACCAACGGGGCCAGGACCAGCCGGCGATGCCGGAGCCGGCCGACCGAGAGCCACGTCGCCCAGCTGAGCGCCGCCACGACGAAGACGGCCAGGATCTCACCCGGGGTGAAGCGGCCCAGCGGCAGCCGGGCCGACCAGCGGGCCACGCTGTCCACCCACCACGCCGCCACGACGACGGGCAGGCGGGCGACCCATGCGATGGGCCCCGGCAGCGAGCCGGCGACCAGCCCGAGCGTCATGCCCCACCCGGTGAGCAACCCGGCCGGGGCGCCGGCAGCGACGTTGGCGGGAAACGAGGCCACCGGCACGGCCAGGCCCGCCACCGCCAGCACCGGCGCCACCCCCACCTGAGCCGCCAGGGTGGCCCGGCCGACCGCCGCAGGATTCCAGTCGCTGCCCCGATGACTCCCGAGGCCGACGACCAACCCCATCGTGGCGGCGGCCGACAGCCAGAATCCCAGCGACCCGACGACCAGCGGGTCGACGAGCACCACTGCGGTGAGCGCCCCGGCCAGGACGGTGGGTGCGCTCAACCGTTGGCCCCGGCCTGTGGCCATGGCGACGACCAGCGCCGCCGCCGCGGCCCGCAGCACCGACGGGTCGGGCCGCACGATGAGCACGAACCAGCCGACGGCGGCCGCGGTGGCCCATGGCCGACGGGACACCGGCACCCGGGCCAGCAACGGGGCGCACAGCACCAGCATCAGTGCCACGTTCTGCCCGGAGACGACGAGCAGGTGGGTCAAGCCGGAGCGCAGAAATCGATCGCGCTGAGCATCGGACTGGGACCGGTCATCACCCAGAGCAGCACCGAGCACCAGCGCCTGGGCGTCGGGGTCGAGCGGTTCCACCGACGCACGGATGCGTTCACGCACGCCCGATGCCAGCGCAAAGCCGCCTCGCCCCGGTTCGATGTCGGACACCGAATCGACGTGGAGCTCCCCGGCCAGGTGTCGGGAGCGGTGCCACCCGGTCGGATGCTCGAAGCGGCTGGTCCGTCCGCTGACCCGCAGGGTGTCGCCAACCTGCAACCCGGCCACCTCGCCGGCGGAGGGGCTCTCGATGCTGGCGAGCAGTCGGCGGCCCCGGAGGGCAACCACCACCTCGACGCTTCCGAAGAATGGGCTGGGATCGCTGCGCAGCACCGCCGGGCCCTCCACCCTCCCCGGCCGCAGGTCGTCGAGCGGGTTGAGCGCACGAATCGATAGGCCCACCGTGCACAACGCCGCCGCCACCGCCACACCCGCCGCCACCCGGCGCCGCCAGGCCCACAGCAACACGAGGGCGGCCACGATCAGCAGGACGATCGCCGCCGACCGGGATGCCGCCCCAAGGGTTCGGCGGGCAAACGGGCCCAACGCAGCCCCGCCGAGCGCAGCGGTCGCCACCGCCAGCGGCGCGCGGGCGTCGGCGAGCCGCTCGCCCACCGACGAACGACCGGCGGACCCGGGCTCCACCTCGGCGGGCTCCGGCGTCACACGGTCACCAGATCGATCAACGCCTCCAGCTTGGCGTCACCGATGCCCCGCACCTCGAGCAGGTCCTCCACCTGGGAGAAGCTGCCCACCTGGTTGCGGTACTCGACGATGGCTTCGGCGGTCACCGGTCCGACGCCGGGCAACTCGTCGAGCGCCGCCTCGTCGGCGGTGTTGATGTTGACCAGGGCACCCTCGCCCGGTGCGCCGGCCGATCCCTCGCCCGACGCTCCCGGCGTCCCCGACGGGCTTCCGGGCCCGCCCTCTCCCTCCTGAGGACGCTGTGCTCCCGGAGGATGCTGCCCTCCCTGGGGGATGGTGGCGGGGGCATCGATCTGGCCCACCGCCGGGATGTAGGTGCGCGCTCCGTCGATCAGCGGCTCGGCCAGGTTGACCCGATCGAGGTCGGCCTGGGCGGTGACACCGCCGGCGGCGCTGATCGCGTCGGCCAGCCGGCCGCCGACGTTCACCGTGTACAAGCCGGGGTGATGCACCTGGCCGGCCACGTGCACGACCACCTCCTGGGGCGTCAGGGAGTTGGCGGTGTCCGCACCCTCGGCTGTCGAGGAGACCGGGGCCGCCGAGTTGCCGGGGGTTGCCGGACCGGGCGGGGTGGCCGAGCCGCCGGCGGGCACCGCACCACCTGAGCCCCCAGCGGGAAGCGAGCTGACGGGTGCGGAGCCAGCGGCCTCGGCCGAAGCGGCCGCCGACGGTGCCCTGGGCAGCTCGACCGGCGGAGCCCGACCCTGAGACAGCCACCACGCCCCGACCGCCAGCACCCCGACGATGCCGAGCGTCGCCAGCATCCTCATCACCAGGGCATGTGCCAACAGTGGGTTGGTCCGCACTGGGTTGGTCCGCACTGGGTTGGCCCCGGGATCATGTGCCGACACGCCGCCCACGGCCCCCGAGCGTTGGCGCACGCGGTCCCACCAGGCGGCGAAGCGGTCGGCCGCACCGCTTCCCTGCCGCCGGTTGCGCCCTGTTGGGGGCGCCAACGCGTCGAAGGGATCGTCCATGGCGCCCAACCTAGAAAAACCGACCGCCGCTGACACTGGGGATCTCGCCCCGGGCCGCGCTCCCCGAGGCAGCCCCGGCAGCCCGGTCGATCAGCGGATGGGCAGGCCCCGCACCAGGCGCTGTGCCTCCCATTCCGCCTCACACTCGGCGCTGAGATGCAGGTAGGCGTCGTGATGACGTCGGCCGATCAGGCGACCCCGCAGGTACTCGCCGAGGTACCCGACGAGAAACCCGAGCCATCCCCGTACCCGCCACTGGCGAACGTGCACGGCCTCGTGGGCCTCCAGCCGCTCGTGGCCCACCACGTCGCTGCGCATCGACACGACCGGACCAATCGTGATGGCGGCGGAGCCCGGGGGCACCGGGCCGCCCTCCAGCGCGTAGTACCCGGGGCGGCGCACCAGCTTCACGGTGAGACCCGCTCCATCGTTAGAACAACCGGGCGGACAGCTTGCGTCGCCACTCTCCGGTGGCGGGGCTGTCGGGATCCAACAACTCAAGCAGTTCGAGGAACCGCGAGCGGGCGTCATCGTCGGCCTTCACCCGGTCGAGGAGGGATCCGAGCTCAGCCTCGATGCCGGCGACCGACACCGTTCCGCCCTCCGATGCCAACGCCCGCACGTGACGTACCTCCAGGTTGGCATCCGACATGCCATCGATCAGGGCCAGGCCCTCCTCGGCTCGCCCGTCGGCGACGAGCAGCTTGGCCAGCGCCAACCGAGCGCCCTCGTGGACTGCATCCATGCTCAGCGCGGTGCGCAACGACGCCTCGTCGCCCAGCTCGACCAGCGCGTTCACCGCCTCGGCCTCATCCGGCGGCAACAGGCTGCGGACAAACTCGGCCACCTTGGCCTCCGGCTGAGCGCCGGTGAAACTGTTGGCCACCTGGCGATCGACCAGGCCGAACACCGCTGGGATCGACTGCACCCGAAACACCTGCGAGGCCTGCGGGTTCTCGTCGACGTTGATCTTGGCCAGCGCCACCTTGTCGCCCAGCTCGCCGACGACCTTGTCGAGGATCGGGCCGAGCGATTTGCACGGCCCGCACCAGGGCGCCCACAGGTCGACGACGACCGGAACCTGCTCGGAACGTGCCAGCACCTCGGTCTCGAAGGTGGCATCGGTGACGTCGACCATGGGGACAGCTCGCTTTGTTTGCCGGACGGGCTCACCAGCATATGAGCGCATCGGTGGGCTCGGGTCCCAAGCGGTAGCGTGGCCGGGGAACATCAAAATTCGGAAAGGTCACCGTGAGCGACGAGAACCGTGCACCGACAGACCGCACTGCAGCGGAAAGCACCGTGCCCGAGGGCATCGATGCGGCTGCGGTGGAGGCCTGGATGGCTGAGCACATCGAGGGGCTCACCCCGCCGCTCGCCTTCTCGCTGATCACCGGCGGTCATTCCAACCTGACCTACTCGGTCACCGATGCTGCCGACGGGCACTGGGTGTTGCGCCGACCGCCCCTGGGCCAGGTGCTGGCCACCGCCCACGACATGGGACGCGAGCACCGGATCATCTCGGCGCTCGCCCCGACCGACGTGCCCGTCCCCGGCATCGTCGGCCTCAGCGCTGACGACTCGGTCAACGGCGCTCCGTTCTACGTCATGGACTACGTCGATGGCGTCGTCGCCCGCGACGAGGCGACCGCCACGAACCTGACACCCGATCAGCGCGCCCGGGCGGGCGCCTCCCTGGTCGAGGTGCTGCACCGCATCCACTCGGTCGACATCGACGCCGTGGGCCTCGGGGACCTCGGCCGTCGGGAGGGCTACCTCGAACGTCAGCTGAAGCGGTGGAACGGCCAGTTCGAACAGAGCCGCACCCAGGTCGCCGAGGGTGCGCTGCCGGACCTGGGCGCCCTGCACGACCGGCTGGCCCTGGCGGTGCCGCCCCAGCAACAGGACTCGATCGTCCACGGCGACTACCGCCTGGACAACTGCATGCTCGGCCCCGACGGTTCGGTGATCGCCGTGCTCGACTGGGAGATCTGCACGTTGGGCGACCCCCTCGCCGACGTCGGCCTGCTGATGTGTTACTGGCCCGACCCGGGGGATGCGGCAGCGCTCCCCCAGGTGTCGACGGTGTCCCTGCCCGGGTTTCCCCGACGGGCGGATCTGCTGGCGGCCTACGCCAAGCGGTCCAGCCTGGACCTGTCGGGCATCGACTACTACATCGCCTTCGGCTATTGGAAGCTCGCCTGCATCATCGCCGGCGTGTACGCCAGGTACGCCGGCGGCGCCATGGGCGACGCCGGCCGGGAAGGGGCCGAAGGGTTCCGAACCATGATCGAAGGCATCGAGAAGCTGGCGTATCAATCCCTGGAATCCTCATCGCTGGAGGCGTCATCATGAGTGAACTGGTGGAAATCCTCCTTCGACCGGAGTTGAACGACCCGACCCTGATCATCGCGCTCGATGGTTGGATCGATGCCGGGGGTGCGGCCGACACCGCCGCCGAGGTCATGTCCGACCAGGCAAGCGTGTCAACGCTCGCCACCTTCTCCTCCGATGAACTGCTCGATTACCGGGCCCGCCGCCCCACGATGCACCTGCTCGCCGGGGTGGTCACCGACCTGGACTGGCCCAAGCTGGAGCTGCGCGGCGGCACCGACGCCGCCGGCAACGACGTGCTGTTCCTCACCGGGGCCGAGCCCGACCGCCTGTGGCGCTCGTTCATCGCCACGACGGTCGAGCTGGCGCTCAGCTTCGACGTCAAGCGCGTGATCGGCTTGGGTGCCTACCCCGCGCCGGTGCCCCACACCCGTGCCAGCCGGCTCAGCATCACCACCTCCTCACAGGAGGTCTCCGACACGCTCCCCGGGCTTCAGCGCGGCACCCTCGAGGTGCCCGCCGGCGTGTTCGCCGCACTCGACGAGGAGTTCAACGCGTCGGGTATCCCGTCGTTCGGGCTGTGGGCCCAGGTGCCCCACTACGCCTCCAACCTGCCCTCACCGGCGGCGGCGAGGGCACTGGTCGAGGGTGTGATGGAGTACGCGGGTCTCAGCTTCACGCTCGAGGGCCTCGGGGGCGAAGTGAAGGCCAGCCGTCTGCGCTTGGATGCCCTGCTGGAGTCCAACCCCGAGCATCAACCCCTGGTCGAGCAGTTGGAACAGGCGTGGGACGAGGGTCAAAGCGCCGATGCCGCGTTCACGTCGCTCGACGGTCCGCTGCCCTCCGGCGAGGAACTGGCCGCCGAGTTTCAGGAGTTTCTGCGCGACCGCGACCCCGAGGACTGATTTGACCTGGTCATGAGCCAAGAGGTGTGAACACAATGTTGCATGCCCGGTTCCCGCCAGCAACGATCGGCCCGTGCGACATCACCGTCGCCGATGTCGCCGCAACCCCTGCACCCATCCGGCGGGACCTCGGGCGACCAGCCGACGATCGCGTACCCGGCATCCACTCCGCCGACCGGTGGTCGGTCGGGTCGCGGAATCTGGATCGCGCTGGGGATCAGCGCCGGCGTGCTGCTGATCGGTGGCGGTGCGCTTTTGGCATTCGTGCTGACCAAATCCGACCCCGAGCCAAGCGTGACCGCCGCCCAGAACCAGACCGAGACCGAGACCGGCAAGGCTGAGCTCGGGGGACGCTCGACCGAGGATGACGGCTCCGGAGCCACCGGGAAGAGGATCGAATCGCCGGACTCGACAATGGCCTCCCCGACCACCGCCGCTGCCCCCACGCTGCCCCCACCGACCGTCCCCTCCACAGCGCCGCCTCCGACTCAACCACCGGCCATTACGGCGAGGGTCAGCCGCACCTGCGGTGCAGACGGCACCGGCGACTGCTTTGTGTCCCTTCGCACCGGCCCCTCCTCGAACGGGTCTGAACTCGGTCGGCTGTACGAGAACGACACCGTGACCATCGAATGCCAGCAGCGGGGCGAGTCGGTCAAGTCTTCAGTGCTGGGATCCTCGACCGACGTCTGGGCCAGGTCGACCGACGGGCACTGGTTGGCGATGGCGTTTCTCGATGCCCCCGGATGGTCGCCGACCGACATCACCGTGTCGTGCTGATCCGGCGACTGCGGAGGCGGCCGAGCGCCGCCGCGGCGTTGTTGGCCGCCCTCGCATTGACGACCGCGCCGGCCGCTCTCGGCTGCGGTCGGACCACAACGACTGAGGCTGGCGACGTCGGTGATCCCCCGGTCGCGTCGGCACCCGACTTCACCCCCGAGGCCCAAGCCGAAGGCTCGGCTCTCACCGTCGAAACGGCAACCACCATCGAGCCGACCACCAGCATCGCAGCGAGCAGCAGTGCGGCACCGACCAGCGAGCCGGGCCCGACCTTCTCCTCCAACGTGGCCCCAATCGACCCTGAGCTGGGATCAGCTATGACCGGTGTGTCGTGGCGGCCGGGTTGTCCTGTTCCACTCGAGGACCTACGTCGGCTGACCGTGACCCACTGGACCTTCGACGGCACGACCGACGTCGGCACCCTGATCGTGCACCGCGACGTCGCCGATGGATTGGCCGGGGTATTCCGGCGTTTGTTCGAGCAGGGCTTCGCCATCCGCCAGATGGTGCCAGTTCACACCTTCGGTGGCACCGGCAATCCGGAGGACGGCGCCGATGACTACGCTTCGATCGAGGCGGACAACACCTCGGCGTTCAACTGCCGCCAGCGCACGGGGGGCGGTGAGTTCTCCCAGCACTCCTACGGCACAGCACTCGACCTGAACCCGCTGGAGAACCCCTACGTCACCGCCACCGGTACCACCTCACACTCGAAGAGCGAGCCGTACCTCGACCGCAGTGAGGACGGCCAGGGGGTGATCAGCTCCGGCGGGGGCGTCGAGGCGGCGTTCGCCAAGGCCGGATGGCAGTGGGGTGGCAACTGGTCGGGCGTCATCGACTACCAGCACTTCTCGGTCAACGGCAGGTAGGACCCGCCTGGAACGGCAGAGACCGCGACCCCGAGGATCGAGCGCCCTGGCAACCCTGCTCTGACCCCCGGCGGACCGGGAGGTTAAGGGCGGTTGACCGGATCGTCCCGAACCGCAGCGTCGGAGCGCTTGGCGTCGATCAGGCCTGTCAGGAGGGACGCCGCGCCGATCGATAACACCGGCAGAGCCGTCACATTGAACCTCGGGTTGCCGTAACTCGCCGCAGCGCTCACGGACACCATCACCAACGGTGCCGCCACGATGAGCCACTCCCAACCCCACGCCCGGCGCCTGCCCAGGCGCACCAGGCCGATGACCCCGACCACGGCCAGCACGGCGTCGAGCGGACGGCTCACCACCTGCCACCCGTAGCGACGGGTCTCGTCCGCGTCACGGCGGGCGAGATCCCGCGGATCCCAGGCTGCCCACACCCGGGACGTTCGCGCCGCCAACACGAGCGGCACGCCGGACAGGTGAGTCCTGACGTATTCGGTGGCTCGCGTGCGTTGGGCATCGGCCACCTCCACCTCCGGCTCCCCTCCGGTGGGTGTGGCGTCCACGACGCACGGGAAGCTCCAGCTGCCCAGACCGGGTCCGCCGAAGGTGGCATCGCAGTTCGACCCCGCCAACGCACTGCTCGGCGAAATGGTCGACACGGCGTAGGTGCCGACCGCCCGATGGTTGCGCCACATCCATGGCCCCACGACAGCCACCACCACCAGCACCACCAGCGCAGCCGCAGACAGCCTGGCTCGCATCCCCGTGCCGGCGCTCGCCAACACCGCTGGAAGGGCGACGAGCACCACGATCAGCGCAAGATCCTGGCGGGTCAGAACGGCCACGCCGCACACCGCACCGAGGGCGATCACCGATGTCCAGCCGATCCCCTTGGTCAGCACCCGGTGCGCCAGCACCAGCGCTGCCAACACCAAGGGCACCGTGAGGTTCTCGCTCATCGTCGAGGAGTCGGCGGCAACGAGCGTCGGGCTCAGCGCCACCGCTCCGGCTGCGAGCAGCCCAACCCGTGCGTCAGCGAGTGCGCGGCCCAGGATGGCGACCAGCACCACCGTGACGACCCCGGGTACCACCCCGGCCATGCGAACCGCCGTTGCGCCCGGGCCGAACATCCACTGCCAGAGCGCCTGATACGCCGGGTACACGGGCGGAAAAGCGGCCGTCGGGGTCAGCTCGCCCTCGAACAGCGATGTCGGCACCACATATCCCGTCCCCGCCAGGATCGAGCCGCCCTGCAACTGGTACCAGATGGCGTCCAGGCCCGAGCGGACCGGACCGAGCACCCACAGCACATAAGCCACCCGGGCGGCAACCGCCACGGTCGAGATGAGGGCGAGGCTCAGCGCCCACCCACGCGGGCTCTCCCACGCACGCGCGTTCGGCGTGACCGACGGGCGCTCGGGCGAATGCGATTCTCGGTTCACGGCTGTTCGACCAGCGCTCACGACTCGCCGCTGACGACCTGAAGGCCGACGACCGAAACGACCAGCGTCGACAGAAAAAACATCCGCCAGAACGTGACCGGTTCGTTGAACAACACGATCCCGGCGATGACCGTGCCGATGGCGCCGATCGCTCCCCACACCGCATAGGCGGTGCCGACCGGGATGGCGCCCTCGCCCCCCATCGCCTGGAACAGCAGAAACACCCAGTTGATGCCCATGGTGAGGCTTAAGGGTAGGTCTTGCCCTTGCGGGGTCCGGAGACCGGCGCCCAGTCGGCGGGCGGCTCCTCGGCGGTTGTGGGGAATGCCTCGAAGTTGGTCACCCCGGTTTCGGCATCGAACACGTGGGGCTCGTCGTCGGGCCACTCACCAGGCAGATAGCGCTTGCCGCCGTCGGAGTAGCGCCAACCACCCTTGCCTTCCTTGCCCCCCTCGTCGGGTGCGATCACGTCGGGGTCCCACGAGATCTCGGTCATGTCGTCAAGGGCCACGTAGTCGGTGTTGGGGAAGAAGCCCCGGTTGCCGAAGCTGATCTGCGGGGCGATCGGCGATCCGGCCAGTATCGGTGCCGTGAAGAGCGCGTCGCGGAAGTGTTCGGCGGTCAGGTCGGGCCCGGCGCCCTGGAGCCCACCGAACAACACCTGCAGGTTGGGCACGGTGAGCAGGGCGGCGGCGCCGCCCGGCGGCTCGGTGCCGAAGTACCACTTGTGCAGGCCGATCGGGGTGCCGATTCCGCCGTCGACCCGGGGGAACAGGCTGGTGGGGCCGAAGGCGCGGGCCCACTGGTCCTGGTCGTAGGTGCGACTGAACACGTTGTTCTCCACCAGCGAGGACCCGCTGGTGATCCACTCCGGGTGGTAATCCTGCTCGGACGCGATGCGGGTCAGCGTCTGGGGGGCGATCGGGTCGCCCACGAACACGATCGAGGTGATGCCCTCGCTCTTGAACTGGCTGAGCATGGCCCGGCCGGTGGTGCCGAGCGCCAGCGGGTCGTCGTAGCGCTGAATGTTGGCCAGCTCGGCGCCGTAGTCCTCGGCCAGGATGCTGGTGAACATCTCGATGGGGGCGTCGTTCTGCTCGGTCCCCTCGGCGGCGATCATGGCTATCTTGCGGGGCTTGTCCTTCAGCGGGCCGCCCGCCCACTTGGCCGGGCGGTCGATGAGCCGCTTGCCCAGGTACTCGGCGACGAGCACCAGGTTCTGGGTCGGCGTCTTCTGCACGCCCCACTGGTACGGGTCACGCTCTCCGTAGAACTCGTCGTCGCCGGTGGAGGTGCAGCCCATACACACGATGCCGTTGGCCGAGATCGTGTCGGCGAAGGCGTTGGACAGCTGGGGCCCGTTGATCACGGCGAACGGTTTGATGTCGCGGGCGATCGTCTCGGCATCGGCGGTGGCGGCCACCGAGTCCTGGATGTTGCCGGTGGCGATGTAGGGGATGATCTCCACCTCGCGACCATAGAACTCGTAGTAGGAGGCAAAGATCTCGTTGAAGTTGTCGTAGGCCTTCTCGGCCTCGCCCGGCTTGGTCTCCAGGCCGATCTGTCCGTAGATGAACTCGAGGATCGGGTCGTTGGGCTGGTTGAGGTAGGCGACCACCTTGATCTTGTCTGCGGTCACCCCGGTTGCGGTGGCGCCGCCGTTGTCGCCCGAGAACTTGGCGAAGCAGTTCTGCTGCGGAGCGAGCGGCAGGGCGAGCGTGCCGGTGGCCGGATCGCAGCGATCACCGAAGTCGTAGTCGTCCAGGGTGCCCTTGGCCTTGGCCTGCTCAAAGGTCATCACCCCCGGCGGCAGCTCGATCTCGGTCGTGTCGCCGGCCCCGCGTTCGGGCGCACTCGACGGTCCGGTCGCCCGGGCGTCGGCGATCGGCTCGGCGACCAACACGACGCCGACGAGAAGCGCGATCGCCCCCAGGATGGCAACCATGGGGCCCCAGCGGGCGATCGGGCCGGGCCCCTCCGTACGATCTCCACTCACGACAACCCTCCTGCATCGGTCGCTTGCACGCGGGGCCCCGACCGGGCCACCAACTCGGCGCTGCTTCCCAGGTAGCTGGCCACGACCGTGGGATGGCCGAGCACCTCGGCCGGTCGGCCCTCGGCGATCACCCGGCCGGTTTCCAGGGCGACCAGGCGGTCGGCAACCTGGGCCAACAGGCCCATGTCGTGCTCGACGATCACCATGGCGCAGCCCAGCTCGTTTCGCAGCCGGAGGAGCAATGGGCCCAGTGCCTCGGTCTCTCGCTGCGCGATGCCCGACGAGGGCTCGTCCAACAGGACCACCTTGGGCCGCTGGGCGACGACGGCGGCCAGGTCGACGATGCGGCGGGAGCCGGTCGACAGCTCGCCGACGAACTTGTTGCGATAGTCGCCCAGACCGAAGCGCTCGATCAACACGTCGGTGTCCCGGCGCACCTTCCACTCCGACATCACCAACGGCGGAGTTCGCAGCACCGCGTCGGCGGTCGAACGGACCTCCACCCAGCGCTCGTGGGCCAGCGCCAGCGCCTCGGCGACGGTGAGGCCCGGGAACAGTCGGGCGTCCTGAAAGGACCGCCCCAGGCCGGCCCAGGCCCGGCGGGCGACCGGGGCGCCGGTCAGCTCGACCTCGCCGAGCGTGATCGTGCCCGCTTCGGTGGGGACAAAGCCCGAGATCGCATCGAGCACGGTCGTTTTGCCTGCGCCGTTGGGGCCGATCAGCCCCACGATCTCGCCCGGTACGACGCTGAGCGACACGCCGTCGACCGCGCGGACCCCCCCGAAGCGACACACCAGATCGGTCGCCCGAAGCGCCGGGCTCTGCGGTGAGCGGGGCGGGGACGAGACACGGGGTACGGCGGGCTCGGTGTGCTCGGTGTGCTCGGTGTGCTCGGCGGGTTCGGCACCGAGAAACACCGAGCGCAACAGGTCGGGGCGCTTCAACAGCTCGGCGGTCGGCCCGGTGAAGCGCAGCTGGCCCTTCTCCATGAACAGTGCCCGGTCGGCCAGGGTCAACGCCACGTTGACCGACTGCTCGACCAGGATGACCGTCGTGCCGGACGCAGCGACGTCGCGCACCAGAGCGACCAGCTCCTCGACGACGACCGGTGCCAGGCCGAGGGACAGTTCGTCGATCATCAACAGCCGAGGTCGGGCCAACAGTGCCATCGCCAGGGCGAGCTGTTGTTGTTGCCCACCGGACAGGTTGGCGGCCGGCTCGCCCATCCGCTCGCCGAGCACGGGGAACGGTGCGCACACCTCTTCGATGCGCCGGGCCAACTCGCCCGGCTTCCGGCGCAACATCCAGCCGGCGGTGCGCAGGTTGTCGGCAACGCTCAGCGACGGGAACGTTCCCTTGCCCCCCGGCATTTCGCCCAGGCCCAGCTGCGCAATCTCCTGGGGTGGGGCGTGGGTGATGTCGCGCCCATCGAAGACGACCGCGCCACGGTGGGCGTGCACCGAGCCGGCGATCGCCCCGAGCAGGGTGGACTTGCCGGCGCCGTTGGTGCCGAGCAGCGCCACCACCTCGCCCTCGGCCACCTCCATCGACAGGCCGGTCAGCACCCGCAGGTTGTCGTAGCTGACGTGCAGGTCGCGCACGACGAGCAACTTGGCCCGTCCAGACGCCCGTTCGCTGGCGTCCTCGGCCCGGGCCAGCGACCCGACCCACACATCGGCTATGTCGCCCTGGATCGTGGCGGACACGGTCGACACGATCAGCCCGCCGATGACGAGCACCGGCGCCATCACCAACATGCCCACCCGGGCGTCGAACCGGTCGGTCACCCAGCCGATCAGCGGCAGCACCAACAGCCCAGGTATTGCCCAATAGCTGGCGATGGCGAAGCCGACCGCCCGCGCCCTGGCCGGGATGGCCACCGACAGGCTGGCCAACAGCCCGGGGAGGATGATCGCCAAACATGAGGTGAGCGCGATGTTGGCGACGACGGTCAGCCACACGGTGGGCGCCAGTGCAAACGCCGCCGCAAACACGCCGGCGGCGATGGCGACCACCCGCAGAAACTTGAACACGAGGGCCGGGTCCCGCAGGAACAACTTGGTGCCCATCGCTGCGCCCATCGCCAGGCCGATGAACTGGAACGGTTCGACCGAGGCCGCCAGATAGCCCCGCTGCAGCTCGTCGAGGTTGTAGGTCTGCTCGTACATGATGCCTGCCAGGCTGACGAAGCCGATCAGCGACACCGACAGGAACGGCACCGAATACCACAGCCGCCGCAGCGACGGAATCTCGTTGCACAGCCGGAAGGCCTCCTCGAAGGACGCCTTGGGTTCGGCGAGCGCGATCATCTCGGCGTCGCCGCCCGCAGCCTTGCGCTCCTGGCCGCCACGCACCGGCTCGCGCAACCGAAACGCTGCGATGGCGAAGATCACCGTCGGGATGAAGAACACGAAAAACGGGGTGCGCCAGCTGCCGGTGGCGGCGGCCAGCCCGCCGGCGAGGAGGGGCCCGGCAAACTGTCCGAGCACGTTGGCGCCGCGGTGGATCGAGAACACCGACGACCGCCGGTCGACCGCGTAGTAGTCGGCGAGCAGCGAGTTGTGGGTCGGGTCGACCGTCGCCCGGCCAATGCCGGCGCCCGAGCGGGCGATCACCAGCATCACAGCACCGACCGCCAGGCCGGTGAACAGCGAGAACACGCCCCAACACAGCGCACCGGCGATGACGATCGGCACCCTCGGGTAGCGATCGGCCGCCACGGCGATCGGCAGTTGCAACAGAAATGCCACCAGCAGGCTGAGCGCCACCACCGACAGGATGCCGGCGTTGGACATGTGAAGGTCGTCGCGAATGTTGGGGATGAGAATGCCAAAGCCGGTGCGGTCCAGTTCATCGACCGCGTTGAGGCCAAACAGGATGACGAGCGCGTTGAGCGGTCCGTCGCCGACCGCCCGGCGCAGGCCCTGAATAGGGTGGCGCAGCGACGGCCACCAGCGCGACGGCTGGACGACCGTGCTGACCGACTCGCCGAGCAGCGATGCCCACCCCACATCCTCGGCGCCGGCGTTGGCGGTCGCGGCTTCGGGCTGACCGCTCATGGGGACACCTCGGCGGGCTCGGGCTCGGGCTCGGGCTCAGTCTCGGGCTCGGCCTCAGGTTCCGGGGCTGATTCGGTTTCGACGGGGTGCTCAAGGGCGTCGGGGTCGCCCAGCTCGGACAACGACGGCACGATGATGCCCCGCCGGCGGGCCAGGTTGGCCAACAACAGGTCGCGCCAGCGCACCAGCGCCCCGCCCACCCCATCGGGCATCACCAGCAGCACGATCAGCGCGCCCGTCGCGGTGGCAAACAGGTTCCACGGCGGCGGGAGCAGCCAACCGGTGCCCCGCAGAATGAAGGCCCCGATCACCGCACCCGGAAGGCTGGCCAGGCCACCGACGACGACGCCGATGAAGGTGGCCACGCTCTCCTCGGGCAGGAACAGCGCCTGCTTGAACGCCCCCTGATGCAACGTGTACACCGCACCGGCGGCGCCGGCGATCGCCCCGGACAGGCCGAAGGCCGCCAGCTTGGCCTGGGTCACCCCCACCCCGTAAGCCCGGGTGGCATCCTCGTTCTCCCGGATGGCGATCAGCACGCGGCCCGAGCGGGAGCGCCGCAACGTGGACGCCGCCAGCAGGGAGAGCACCAACAAGCCGAGCGCCAGCAGGTACAGCTGGGCGGGGGTCTCCATCGGGATCCGCCCCAACAACGGTGGCCGGTCGCCGGCGAAGGAGGCGGTCGGGATCCAGTCGACGTAGCCGTTGTCGAACACACCGTTGGAAAAGGCGAGCGCCAGGGCCAGCGTGGTGACCGCCAGGTACACCCCTCGGATCCGCAGCGCCGGAAGGCCGACGACGACCGCAGCGGCGGCGCCCCCGATCGCTCCCAGGCCGATGGCGAGCAGCGGATCGACGGCGTGGTTCTGGGTGGCCCAGGCGAACACGGCCCCGCCCATACCGGCAAAGGCCATCTGCCCCAGGCTGAGCTGACCGGCCCAGCCGGACAGGATCACCAGTGAGACGCCGATGCTGGCGACGACGAGCACCGCTCCCAGCTTCAACATGGCGCCGGTCGACAACACGAGCGGAAACGCGGTGAGCGCCGCCAACCCGGCGACGATCAGCCCCAGCCGCACCGCAGCGACCTCCCACCGGCCGGCCAGCTCGGCCGGGATCGGGCGAACGTCGGAGGCCAGCTTCCACGACGACGTGTCGTCGCGGGCCGCCCGTGTGATGCCCCGGCGCTGCAGCAACAGGGCGCCGATGATGATCGCCGCCAACAGCGGTGCCACCAAGGCCCCGTCACCGGTTTGAAACCGCACCGCCAACTCGAGGACGCCAAGCACGATCGAGGACGACACGATCACACCCAGGTGCGTCATGCGGCCCAGCACCAGCGCGGCGATCGCCCGCAGCAACAGGCCCAGGCTGGTGCCGTAGCCGACGCCCAGCCCCCCGGTACCGGCGGTGAAGAACAACGCAGCGAAGGCCCCGACGGTGACGATCGTCCAGATGAGGCTGTGCAGCCGCTTCACCGGAACACCCAGCGTGAGCGCACGAGCGGTCCGGTCGGCCGACGCCCGCACCGCCACCCCGAGGGCAGTTCGGTTGAGGCAGAGCACGAGGACGACGAGCATCACCGGCACGAGCACCAACGCCATCAGGTCGGAACCGTCGAAGATCGTGCCGCCGATCTCGATCGATGCTTCGAACGGCACAGGCAGCGTCCGCACCGACGGCGACGCCCCCCAGGCCCGAGGCAGGATCAGCGCGCCGAAGCCCAACAGCTGGGCCAGGCCGATCGTCGCCACCGTGAGCAACACGCGGGGCGCCTCGAAGAACCGTCGGATGATCAGCCCCTCGACCACCACGCCCAACACGACCGCTGCGGCCAGTCCGGCGGCGCCGCAGGCCCAGTAGTTCCAGCCCCATTGATCGGCGAGCAACACCGCCAGGGTGGCCGGGACGATGCCCAGGTCGCCGGTGGCGAAGTTGATCACCCGGTTGGCCCGCCACACGAGCGCCAAGCCCACCGCGGCGAGCGACGCGATCAACCCGGCCAGCGCCCCAGCAGCGAACGTTCCCAAAGGGACGGGCAGCAACACCAATTGGGCGACGAGCAGGGCCGCAGGGGCGGCGTAGGGGGTCAGGCGACGGCGCCACTCAGCCCCGTCGTACCCTCCGGCTGAGGCGATTCGCGGCCCCCCGCCAGCAGCGCTCTGCCCCCCGGCTACCACCTCGCCCAGCCCCCATCGTCGAGTGTTGTGGCACTGTACACAAACGCCTCACAGCGCCGGGCGACGATGTCTCGCCGGTCGACGCCGGCCCGGACACGCTACGCCGGGTCGACCAGCTCGAGCTCGTCGTTCTCCCAGCGGGACTGGGCCAGGGAACGCTGCAACTTGCCCGAGCTGGTCTTGGGCACCGACCCTTTGGCCACCATGACCACCTGGCGCGGCGGCACTCCGATGTCGCGGGTGACCGTGTCGGCGAGTTCGCTGCGGACCGCCTCGGCATCAGCGTCGCCCAGCTCGGCGACGATGACGATCGATTGGGCACCGGCCCGCCCGTCCACCCCGAAGGCGATCACGTTGCCCGGCCGAACGCCGGCGACGGCCGATGCCGAACGCTCGATGTCCTGGGGATAGATGTTGCGACCACCGACGATGATCACGTCCTTGATGCGCCCGCAGATGACCAGGTCGCCGTCGAGCAGGTAGGCCAGGTCACCGGTGCGCAACCAACCGTCTCGAAGCAGCTCGGCGGTCGCCTCCGGGTTCTTGTAGTAGCCGGGCGTCACCGAAGTACCCCGGATCAACAGCTCGCCGACCTCGCGGTCGCTCCGTGGGGCCCCGGTCTTCGGATCGACGACGCGCATCTCGAGGCCGGGCACCGGTTGGCCGAGCAGGGCCAGCTCCCGGGTGTCGGGTACATCATCAACAAGCTGGGGGTCGACCGGGACGGCGAGGTGGTCGTGCTCGAGCGCCCGGGCGTCGACGACGTCGGTGCGGAACCCGTCCCAGCGCTGGGAGAAGGACCCGCCGATGCCAAGCTCGGCCATGCCGAAGGCGGGGAAGGCCGCGCCCGGTCGAAGCCCGAAGCGCTCGCCGGCGGTCATGAACCGGCGGAAGACCTCGGCGTCGATCGGCTCGGCGCCGTTGAGCAACACCTCGAGCGATGACAGGTCGAGGTCCTCGGCCCGGCGCAGCGCCCGGGCGGCGAGCGCATAGGCAAAGTTGGGGCCGGCGGTCATCGTGCCGCCATGATCGGAAATCCACTGCATCCAGCGGGACGGTCGGGACAAGAAGTCTTGCGGGGCGGCCTGCACCAGGTTGCGCCCGGTGGTCATCGGGATCGTCAACAGGCCGACCAGGCCCATGTCGTGGTACAGCGGCAGCCACGAGACGAAGGTCTCGTCGTCGATCAGGCCGCCCGCCTCGCAGCAGGCGTCGAGGTTGGCGCAGATCGTCCGGTGGGGCAGCATCACGCCCTTGGGCTCGGCGGTCGATCCGGAGGTGAACTGCAGCACCGCCAGGGCGTCGGGGTCCTCCGGGGGTCGGATCCAGTCTGCGGGATCGACCTCGGCCGACTCGGTGACCAGCTCCTGCAGCACAGCGAAGGGCGGGTCGTCGTCGGTGCGTTCGACAAAGGGGGCGAGCTGGTCGTCGATCAGCACCAGGGAGCAGTCGGCGGCGGCGATGCGGCTGCGGGTCTGGTCGACGAACGCTTCGATCGATCCGAGGCGCATCGGCAGGGGCAGCATCACCAGGCATCCACCGGTCAGCCAGGTGGCCTGGATGGCGGTGATCAGGGGCCGGGTGGTGGGCCCCAGGATGGCCACGTGGGTTCCGGGCGTCACACCACGTGCCTGCAGCACCGCCGCCAGCGAGCGGGCGGCGGCGTGGGTCTCCCCCCAGGTCGTCGTGTCGTATCCCTCGGGGGTGGCCAGGGTCAGCGTCGCCCCGCTGCGGGCGGCTCGCTCGATTCTTCCGATCAGGGTGTGCACGCCGATGAGACCCGACCGAGCGGCCACCGGTTACACCGGCCGGGCGGCAGGTCCGGCCGCCGCCCCGTTGGACGCCGCCGGGGGAAACACTGCTAATGTGGAACCTTCCCCAACGGGGCTGTAGCTCAATTGGTAGAGCGCATCCATGGCATGGATGAGGTCGTCGGTTCGATTCCGATCAGCTCCACTTCACACCACGCTCGGGCGGCGGAGACGTTCCTTCTGAGGAGCGCTCAGGACCGAGCGAGGTCGACCCGGGGCACGTCCCCATAGAGTCGCTCCAGGCGGTAATAGCCGCGGTCCTCCTCGATCAGGATGTGGATGACGACGTCGCCGTAGTCGATCAACACCCACCGGAGGGTGTCGCGCCCCTCGACCGACCTGGGGGTTCGCCCGGTCTCTTCGCGAACCTGGTACTCGATCTCATCGGCGAGCGCCTTGACCTGCCGTTCGGTGCGACCGGTCACCAGCACGAACGCATCGCAGATGACGAAGACGCCCGACACGTCGAGCACCTCGATCGCTTCGCCATCCTTGCTCTCGGCTGCCCGAGCCGCAACGGCGGCCAACGAAGCGGTCTCGACGTCCAGGCCAGGGCTCATGCCTGATCCTGGCCCACGACGACCACCGCGCGCACTTCCTCACCCAGGTTGTCGGTCTCGGTGAGCTCGGCGTTCAATGCATCGGCCACCCGCTGAGCCTGAGCGCGTTCGTCCTCGGTGGCATCCCGCGAAACCGCCACCGTCGTCCGGGCCTGGTCGAGCTTCTTCGCGTTGCCCACCACCCGCACCTCGCCGCCGGCACCCACGACCTGGCCGGCCAGCCGCAGCTCCAGCTGCGGCTCGGTCGTGCCGTTCAACAACTTGACGCCCAGGCGTTGCCCGGGGAAGCCCGAGACCGGGAAGGGGATGATGTCGCCCAGCGTGGCATCGATCGCCTCGGTGTCCGGGGCGGTAAACGAGGCGCCCTGGCCCTCGCCGCCATCCTCGCGTCCACCGATGCGACCCTCGGTGACCGGTAGCTGGGTCACGGACGACTCCCCAGCGCCAACTGCGGTCAGCAATTCGGCGAGAGCGGTGACGTTCTCGTCGTTGCTCGAGGGCTCAAAGCCCTGCTCGCTCAGCGCCAGCAACTGCTCGAACACCAGTTGCTGCCGGTTGAGGCGGTTGTATTCGGACTCCTCGGGCCCCAGATAGTTGACATACGACATCAGCCCGTCGGGATCGAGGGCCAGGTCGCCTGATTCGAACTGCGGCACGAGCGTTCCCTGGAAGTCGATGAGCAGTTGTTCCGGGTTGCGGACCTTCAGAGGCTCGCCCCCCAGCAGATCCTCGATCTCGGACTGCGTGACGATCAACTGCTTGGTCATGCCGAACCCGAGGGCCTTCTCGAGCTCCGTCTGTAGCTCGTCCATGCCGTCCTCGGCCTCGATGTAGTTCGGGATTCGCATGGCTCCGTCATCGTTCGCAAGCAGGAGGCTGAGGGGAACGGTGATGATCGTGCCGCCCGCCTCGCCCGAGCCCTGGGTGACGAACGACAGCGCCCGCAGGTCTCCGTCGTCGTTGACGACCGCCAGGAAGGTCACCGGCGTCGGCTTGACGGCCGCCTCGTAGCCGGGCTCGCTCGGCGAGCGCTGTTGTGGGCTGATCGACGCCCCGCCCGTCATACGCAGCGAGCTGCGGTACCCGGTGAACACCAACACGACGAGCAATGCGGCGAAGGTGGCGCTGAGGGCGAGAAAGCGCCGTGTGGAACCGATCTGGCGTCGGGCTTTGGGCACCCACGACTCAGCGTCAGCGTCACGGCTGACAGCGTGCCGGCCTGCACCCACCGCCGGGGCGCCAGCGGTGGACACGAAATCCTCCGGCTCCTCGAGCGCAGGGTCATAGTCGTCGGCGTCATAGGCATCGGCGTCATAGTCACCGGCGTCATAGTCACCGGCGTCATAGTCACCGGCGTCATAGTCACCGGCGTCATA
>NZ_DAOLGP010000001.1:145829-240006 GCF_035329545.1 Candidatus Neomicrothrix sp. | reverse complement strand
GTCACCGGCGTCGTAACGCTCGACGCGACCGTCATCGAGGTCGAAGACGGCGGCAGGGCCATCGATGGCACGTGGGCCATCGATGACGGGGAGATCGTCGATGAGAGCAAACTCGTCGCTGTCATCGGGGGCCGGGACATACACGGCGGTCGGCGCCTCGGGAAGTTCGCGTTCGTTCAGCGCTGTACCCCCAGCGGCTCAGCACTCACGCGGGGTTGATCTGCCCGTTCGGGGGCGGCCTCAACTGGCATTGGCACCATCGTAGAGCCCCCAGCCGGCGACGAGTGAAACCACGCCGGGTGGACACAACACGTCGATGGGGCGGCCGTCGGCCACCCGACGCCGGATGCCGGTCGAGCTGACGTCGAGCTGTGGCACGCTCAATCGCCTCCTCACGCCCTCGACGGCCCAGCCCGGCCGGTCCACCACTGCCAGCTCGGCCAGAGAGGCGAGCTCCTCGCTGCGATGCCATGTCTCGATTCCGGCGGCGGCGTCCGCCCCCATGATCAGCGTCGGGGCCAGCTCACTGCGGCAGCGGGCGAGACGCTCGAGCGTCTCGACGGTGTAACTCGGCCCCGGCGGCTCAAACTCGATCGCCGACGCCACGACGCCCTCGAGCCCCTCGGTCGCCGAACGAACCATGGCCAGACGCCGTTCGGGCGCCGAGATCACCCGGCCGGCCTTTTGCCAGGGCGTGTGGGCGACGACCAGCCACACCTCATCCAACTCGAGTTGGTCCCGCGCCTCCACCGCCACGATCAGATGGCCGATGTGCGGGGGGTCGAAGGTGCCGCCCAACAACCCGATGCGACGTTGAGTCATCATGTCCACACTACGGGCCATCACGGCAATTTTCTTGGCGGTGGAAACCTGGACGGCCGTCAGGGTCGCCGCAGCTACCGAACGCCGGGTTGGATCGGTAGCTTGGATGGACTCCCCGCCTCCCCTCTCCCTCTCCCCTTCCCCCCTCTCCGCCGTCCCTTCCCCCGCCCCATCTCCCCCAAACGGGATCCAGATCCCCGAGGAGCACCGTGACGCCCCCAATTGCGACCGACGAATCCCCAGCCGAGGCCGCCTCGCTCCCTGCATGGAGCCCGTCGAGCTGGCGGGACCGCCCGGCCGGCCAGCAGCCGGAATGGGAGAGCGAAGCTGCGCTGAGCGCCGTGAACGACAAGCTCGCCGCTGCGCCGCCGCTGGTGATCCCGGGCGAGACCCGGCAGCTGTCCGCCTCGCTGGCCGAAGTGGCGCAGGGCCGAGCCTTTCTGCTCCAGGCCGGCGACTGCGCCGAGAGCTTCGATTCGGCCAACCCGCAGAGCATCGAGCGGCGGTTACGGGTCATCTTGCAGATGGCGATCGTCCTCACCCACTCCGCCGGGGTCCCGGTGGTCAAGCTCGGCCGCATTGCCGGGCAGTACGCCAAGCCCCGATCGTCGAGCCACGAGACCAAGGACGACCTCAGCCTGCCCAGCTTTCGCGGCCACATCGTCAACCTGCCTGAATTCGAAACGGAGGCCCGCCGGTCCGACCCGCGCCGCATCGACGAGGCCTACCAGCACGCCGCCACCACCTTGAACCTGCTACGGGCGATGACCCAGGGCGGCTACGCCGACCTGGCCAAGGTGCACCAGTGGAACGAGGCGTTCGTTGCGGCCACCGGGGTGGGCCGGCGCTACGAGTCACTCGCCGACGAGATCGACCGAGCCCTGCGCTTCATGGAGGCGTGCGGTCTGGACACCGACGATGTGCCCCAGTTGCACGAGGCCACGCTGTACACCAGCCACGAGGGGTTGATCCTCGACTACGAGGAGGCGATGACCCGGCTCGACCCCGAGACCGGCGACTACTACAACACCTCCGCCCACTCGGTCTGGATCGGCGAGCGCACCCGCGAGCTCGCCGGTGCCCACGTCGAGTTCTTCTCGGGCATCGCCAACCCGATCGGCACCAAAGTGGGCCCGACGGCCACACCGGGCGAGGTGGTGGAGCTTTGCCAAGCCCTCGACCCACACCGGGTGCCCGGCCGGTTGACCCTCATCGCCCGCATGGGTGCGAATCTCGTCACCGAGCGCCTCGGCCCGCTCGTCGAGGCGGTGGCCGAATCGGGTCACCAGGTGATCTGGGCCACCGACCCGATGCACGGCAACACCTTCACCGCTCCCTCCGGACGCAAGACCCGGCACTTCGACGCTGTCGAGGCCGAGATTCGCGGGTTCTTCGAGGTGCACCGACGCCTGGGCACCTGGCCCGGCGGCATCCACGTCGAGCTGACCGGCGACGATGTCACCGAGTGCCTGGGCGGCTCCGAGGAGCTGTCCGACGAACAGCTGGGGCTGCGGTACGAGACGATGTGCGACCCTCGGCTGAACGCCCGCCAGAGCGTCGACCTGGCCTTTCGAGTCGCCGAGCTGTTGCGCGAACAGCAGGGCTGACCCACCGGGACACGCAGGGTCCGGATCACCCGACGGCCGGCTTACCCCTGCGCGTCGTCGGGAACGACCGCACGGTCGCAGACCGGCCCGGCGCACTGGCGAAGGTCGGTCACCAACTGGGCCATCTCGCTCACCAGGGGGGTGCGCTCCGGGTCGAGCACCAGGTTTGTCAGCTGCTCGGGATCCGTCTTCAGGTCATAGAGCTCGGTGCCCTGCAACCCGCCGCCGGTGTACTCGATGTAGCTGTAGCGGTTGGTGCGGATGCCCTGATACTGCGGCCGGAACGGCGCCGGGGGCTGAAAGCCCTCCAGAAGAATCGGCCGATCCCAGGCGACGGCGGGGTTGGCCATCAGCGGTGCCAGGCTGCGCCCGTCCATCTGCCGCAGCTGCGTTGCGTCGGCGACGTCGAGGATCGTCGGGCCCAGGTCGACGTTGGCGACCACCGAATCGACCTCGACCCCCTTGGCGACGCCGGGGCCGCGCATCAGCAGCGGAACGGCCAGGCTCTCCTCCCAGGGGTAGTACTTGCCCTGGTACTCGCGATGCTCACCGTGGAAGTACCCGTTGTCCGAGGTGAACACCACCAGGGTGTCGTCGGCCACGCCCAGCTGGTCGAGCCGGTCGAGCAACCGGCTGACGCCCTCGTCCACCGCCAGCAGCGACTCCAGCTCGGCCTGATAGTTGCGGGTGATGTCCTCGGTGCGGGCGGCATCGATCTCAGGCCGCCACGGGGGAACGACCTGTCCGGCGGTCGACGACCCGAAGTTGGCCTTCTCGGGGAGCGGCTCATCGGCGAACTTGCCCTCGTCGCGCGGTGCGGGGGTGGGCGAGATGATGTTGAACGCAGTGTTGGCCTGCTCGATGTCGTCGCGGACGATGCTCGGGTTCTCGCGATACTTCTTGAGGGTGTAGCCGAACTTGGCGTGCGGGGCGAGGTAGCTGACGTTGACCAGCCAGGGCGCGTCGCTCGCCTCACCCTCATCGATCTGCTCGAGGGCGAGGTCGGTCAACACGTCGGTCTGGTACAGGGTCTTGTCGTCCTCGTCGTAGGTGTCGATCACCCCGTTGTCGTTGATCGAAAACCCGAAGTAGCGGCCGGTCGACGGGTCGATCAGCGCCCGGAAGTCGTCCCAGCCGGCGGGGATCTCGGTCGGATTCCCCACGCCATAACCGTTGAGGTACTTGCCGACATGGGCGGTGTGGTAGCCCGCCTTCTGCAGTGCGGCGGGGAACGCGGTGTCCCAGTCCTCAAACCGGGTGAACCCACCGGTGGGCAGCGCATTCCACAGCACTCCGTTGTTGTGGGCGTACTGACCGGAGTAGTAGGTGGCTCGGCTCGGGCAACACAGCGGATAGCTGGTGACGCTGTTGGTGAACGTCGTGCCCTCGCCGCCGATGCGGGCGTTGACCGCCGTGAGCACCCGCATGGCCTCAACCGTCTGGTCGTCGGTCATGATCATCAGCAGGTTGGGCTGGTCGACCGACTCGGCGACCTCCACCCCGTCGGGCAACGGCGGAGGCTTGGCCGTGCTCGTCGGTGCCACCGTGGTACTGGTTGCACCCGTACTCACGCCATCTTGACCATCGCCACGCGAGGTGGGCGCCGCCTCGACGTCCTGGCGGGCGGCCGCCCCTGGGGGCCCTGGGGTGATCACGGGAACGCCGCCCTCGCTGCCACAGGCGACGACGACCACCATGGCCAGCGCAAGAACCCCCACCGTCATCAGGGTGGCCGTGCGTCCGGACCTGACACCGGTGGGCGGGGAGGCCAGGTGACGGGGGGACCGTGTCCTTGAGTGGTCTGGAGTGCTCATGCAGTGGGGCAGGCTAGCGCCCTGGCGGCGGGGTGGGGATCGCCTCCAAGCCGCCGGGCATCCGCCCGGCCGAGCAACGCTGAGGCCTCAGACCTGCTTGCGGCGGCGAGCGCCGAGCACCAGCGCACTGCCGACGAGCACCACGGCGGCGGCGACGATCGCAATCGTGCTCGCCGAGGTACCGGTGTTGCCCAGTTGGCCGGCGTACGGTGCCTGAGCGGTGCCGGAGACCACCGGGTAGGCCGCCGGGGCGACACCGGTCGTGCCTCCGCCGGTCGTACCCGGAGAGGCGATCGGGGCTCCCGGACCCTGACTCGGAGGATTGACCGGGCTGGTCGGCGGTTTGGCCGGGGAATCGGTTGCTGCACCATCGGGCGAAACACCACCGTCCGCGCCAGGACCACCATCGACGCCGGCGCCGCCGGAGTCGTATCCCTGGGCTCCGGCTGTGCCGGCGACGACCAACCCTCCGAGGGCCAGTGCCGCCACGGCGACAAGCCGAGCAATCGATGCACTCATACGACGCTTGCTCGGGCTGACAGTCATGTTCCCCTACCGGTGTGATTGGTAGGTCGACGGCGACTCGCCCCCGACCGCTTACAACTGAACGTGAGTGTATTCATTATTCCGGTGGCGATTCAAGCACGATGGACGCTCGGGTTGGCTCGGCGCGGCTGCGCCGCCACGCCCAGAGCGCAGCGAGGAGCAACACGACCTGATTCATTGCGGTGATCGGGGCCGGGGGGAACCACGCCCAACCGGCCCGAGCGGGGATCACGAGCCGTCCGGCCGGGCCGGACGGGACGGGGCCGGCCCCGTTTCCGGCCAGCCCCGTTCTCCACCCCGGCGATGCGGCGTCGACGACGACCCTCTGTTGTCCCGGCGACGTCCGCCGCCACCATCCGGGCCACGGCGAGGTCGCCCGCGCCGGGTCCGACCCGCCGGTCACCCGGTAGAGCGCGACCGACCGATCGATCACGACCGGCTCCAGGCCCGGCTGCGAGGCGAGGTCCGGGTACGACGGCCCGCCCGCGACCGCCGGCACGACCAGCCAGCGGACCCCGGCCCGGCGCAGCTGGCGCACCAGGGCGCCCCGCCGGCCGCCGGCGTAGGCGTCCAACGCCGGTCCGATGACGTCCATCCTGGGGTCCACCTCCACGGTGGGGCCCTTTTTGGCGTCGGAGGAGATCACGGTGTCCACCCCGAGGTAGTCCGGCCACGGGTTGTAGGCGCGACGCACGTCGCCCACCGCCCAAAATGCGTAGTTGGAAGCCGGCGCCGTCGTCGCCGTTCCCGGTTCGGCCCGGACCGCCGAGCGCACCTCGGCCCAAGCGTCGGGTAGATCCACCCCTCGCAGTTGGCCCTCCATGCCCCAGGCCTGGGGTGCGACGAGCACCAAGGCGAGCGCCAGCGGCGTCACCGTCGCCAGTGGTTGCAACACCGACCAACGATCGCCGACCCAACGGGCACCCCAGGCCAGCCCGGGCACGATGACCAGCCAGGCGATCAGAAACAGTCGATGCGGCTCGCGGGCCAGGTTGAACGGCTGCACCTCGGAGATGGCAGCCCACAGGCGGGCGGTCACGTCGAAGAGCCCGCTCAGCGGAAGGAGCACGCCGATCGCCAGGGCGAGAGCGACGCTCCAGCCCCGGGCGACCCGCTCGATCGCATCCGTCCCGCCGGTCCGCCGGTTGACGACCAGGCCGATCACCGCCAGCGCGCCGACGACCAGCCCCAACACCGACCCCCAGGTGCCGGGCAGCGGCACCGAGCCCGCCTCGGTGTGGAAGTAGCCCTCGCCGATCACCAACCGGGCCGGCGCCGCCCACCCGGACAGCGCCAGCCGAAAACCGCCGCCACCAGGCTGGTCAAAGCCGACCGCAGCCGCCACCGCCACCCCTGGCACCAACCACAACGACTGGGCCACCACGATCGCAGCCGCCCCCCGGAGGCGAGCCGCCCACCCGCCCGGCGTTCCCGTCGTCACGCCGATCACCGCCAGGACGGGCACCAGCGCCAACACGATCGTGCCCGACAGGTAGCCGCCGCACGCCGCGAGGAGCGACCACAGGAACGCCCGCGCCGGGGAGCGAGCGTTGCCCGCCATGGCGGGCAACGCCCAGGGGATCACCGCAGCCGCCCACAACAACCCGAGGTGTCCAACCGCCAAGCGGCCCATCAGGAACGGGCCGAAGGCGTACAGCAGGCCGGCGCCCAGCGCCGTCAGCGTTCCGAGCGAGGCCAGGCGACGGGCCATGCCGGCGGTCGCCGCCGCCAACAGCACGATCACCAGGACCTTCATCACGAGTGCGGAGGCACCCCAGGGCGAGCCGAGTGCCCCCAACAGGGTGAAGGCACCGCGCCGCGGGACGTCGGGACCGATCCCCAACAACACGGTGGGGATGGGGAGGTGGGGCAACACGGACTGATCGAGGTTGAGCCAGGCGCCCCGGTTGAGCCCCGGGCCGATGACGACGACTGCGCCGACCGCACCGGCCGCCCACGGCAACCATCGTTGGGGGGTCGGCGCCTGCACGGGTAGTGACCGTAACCGCCGCCGGTCCCGCCGACCGTCGCGTCGATCAGAAGGGGAACCGCCGACCTTGACTACGGTTGCCACCCGGTGACCGCCCTAGCCGAGGTGACGAATCGAGCCCCCTCCGCGAGCGCCGTGAGCATGCTGCGACGCTTCTTCTCGGAACGGGATGACCCCGAACCGTTCTACGACGAGCTGGCGCGGCGCGCGCTCGATCGGTTTCCGGTACCGGTCGACGGCCTACGGATCGCCGACGTGGCCTGCGGAACCGGGCAGTTCACCGCCGCCCTCGAGGAGCGGGGAGCCCGCTGCGTGGCGATCGACCTCGACCGCGCCGACATCGGGGCGGCGGCGGCGCGAGGCCTGGGCGCCGCCTGGGCCGACGCCCGCTGGCTGCCGCTGGGCGATGCGTCGGTCGATGGCGTCGTGTGTTCCAACCTGCTCGAGCACACCCCCGATCCGGGCTCGGCCCTGGCCGAGATCGCCCGGGTGCTCAAGCCCGGCGGATGGGCCTGGGTGAGCTGGACCCTGTGGTGGTCACCGTGGGGCGGCCATGCGATCGCCCCATTCCACCTGCTGGGTCCCCGCTTGGGTGCCAGCGTTCGGGCCCGTCTGCTCGGGCCGCCGACCGGCAAGAACCTGCCCTTCGAGCGGCTCTGGCCAACCCACGCCGGATCGGTGCTCCGCCTGACCGGTCAGGTCGACGAGCTGGTCCTCACCGACTGCTACCCCCGCTACTGGCCGTCCCAACGTTGGCTGATGTCGGTGCCGCTGCTGCGTGAGGTCGCCGGGTGGAACGCCGTCCTGCTGCTCAACAAGACCCGCCACGGCCGTCCGGGAACGCCCGGCCGCCCCGAGCGATGAACCCACCCGAGGCGCACGAACACCCCACACCGACGGCCAGGTCGATCGGCAGCCGCGTCCCGCTGCGATTCCCTCGTCTGCCGCTGCTCGTGTGGGTCGCCCTGGGCACCTTCGCCCTCGCCTTCGTCGCTGCGGCCATCAGCTCCCCCGGCCGTTACGTGGCCGACGCCCGCTTCGAGATCTACTGGGGCACCGGGCGCTACCTACGCAGCCAACTCTCCCTCTGGGACGGCGTTCGCAACCTGGGTCGCCCCAACCCCTACTTCAGCCCGGTCATCGGCGCGTTCGTCGGTGGGTTGCGACTGATGGGCTTGTCGCCGGCGTGGGCCGAGCGCGTGCTGCACGCGTCGATGATCTCCCTCGGCGCCACCGGTGCTGCCGCTGTGGTGGCCCAGCACCGCCCGAAGGACCGCACCGCCATCGTGCTCGCTGCACTCGTGTTCGGGTTCAACCCGGTCGTCGCGGAGTTTCTCGTCCCGTCGGGCATCTTCTTTCACTACGCGCTGGCCCCCTGGCTGGTGTGGTGCGTCCGGGGGGCGCTGGTCGGCGACCCCCTCGAAACCAACCCCAGCCCGTGGCGCTGGCCGGCCCGCACGGCGCTGATCGTCTTTGCGATGGGAGCCGTCAACTCGGCCAGCCTGATCTACGCCTTCCTGCCGGCGGCGGTCGTCGCCGCCGCCATGGTGACCATCGAGGCGACCGGGGCGGCCGAACGCCGGGCCCGGCTGGGTGCACTGTGGGCGTTCATGTGGCGGGCGGCGCTCGCCAGCGCGGCGTGTGCCAGCGCGGCACTGATCGTGCTGGCGGTCAATGGGCCCGTCGTCGGCGCCAACCTGAGCGTGACCGAGTTGCCCGAAACGGTCAGTGCTCACTCCAGTTGGGCCGAGTCGCTTCGCGGCCTGGGCTATTGGCTGACCTACTTCGGGGGCGGTGGCACGACCCAGCCCCACCCATCGCCCTACGTCCTCCACCCGCTGGCGGCCGGCCTCAGCCTGCTGGTGCCCATCGTGTCGGTCGTCGCGCTGGTGCGCACCCGGTGGTACGGCGCCAGAACCTACGGGTGGATGCTGTTGATCGCACTGGTGGCGATGGTGGGGCTGTACCCGACCGACGGGCAGTACCCGCTCAGCCAGGCGCTGGCGTGGCTCTACGAGCAGGTGCCCACCTCCCGCCTCCTGCGCAACGGCTACAAGGCCGGGGCGGGGTGGGCACTGGCCAGCGCCGTGCTCGTCGCCATCGGCGTCAGCGACGCCGGCACCGCCTGGGCGCGGCGTCGCGCCGAAGGCAGGCGGGGCCGTGTCGCCGGGCGGAGCCACCCGGCACGGTGGCCCGGAGCGCTCGCTCCCCGCCCGATGTTGGCTGCGGGGGCGGCGGCGCTCGTGCTGCTCGCCGCCGTGCCGTTCTGGAGCGCCGACCTGTACCCCCCGGCGGAAACCGCCGAGGCCTTGCCCGCCTACTGGAACGAGGCCGCCGAGTATCTCAACGCCCTGCCCGACGACGGACGGGTGTTGATCCTCCCGGGAGCAAACCGCACCCGCTACCGGTGGGGCTACATCGGCGACGATCTGTTCGACGCGTTGTTGTCCCAGCCCCACGTGTCGCGCTCGACCCTTCCCCAGGGCACCCCGGAGGCGGCCGACCTGCTCGACGCCGTCGACCGCTACATCTCGAGCGCCCGCTTCGAACCCGGCGTGATCGGGCCGATCCTGGCCCGCATGGGGATCCGGTGGGTCGTGCTGCGCAACGATCTCGACTGGCAGGAGATGGGCGCCCCCAGGCCGGTGTCGTTCAACGGGCTCCGCGCCGACCCCGACCTGCGACCGGTGGCCACCTTCGGAGCCGCCGGCGAGAACGTCGCCGACCCCGACCGACCCGCGGCCGCCGAACCCACGCCGGAGGAGGCCCAGGGGCTCACGCCGGTCGAGGTGTTCGAGGTGATCGACTCGCCGGGCATGGTTCGCGTCGATCCCCGCCCCCCCCTGCTCGTCGCCGGTTCGGGCGAGAGCTGGCCGGGGCTGGCCTCCCAGGGCAGCCTGGATGCCGACGGACCGGTCCGTTACCTGCCGACGATGTCGACGGCAACCACGGCCGACCTGCTCGAGAAGGGATCGTCGTTGGTGATCACCGACGGCAACCGTCGGCGGGTGCAGCGCGGCACCGCCGAACAGAACTTCCTGTCGCCGGTGCTGCCCGAGGGCGCCGACGGTGTCGACCGACCCGCCAGGCCCCTCTTCGGCGGCGCCGGCGAGCAGACCGTCGCCGACTACGGCGACGCCTCGGCGATCACCGCCACCGCGTACGGGGCCCCCAATCAGACCTTCCCTCTGACCTATCGGCCCTCGAACGCCGCCGACGACAACCCGCGCACCGCCTGGGCGGTGGCCGGCATTCGGGATCCAAGGGGCGAATCGCTGACGATCGACTTGAAGAAACCGACCAAGATCGACCGAGCATCGATCTCCCAGGTGCGGAACCCGGCCGACACCCCGACGATCGCGCGGATGAGCGTCATCGACGACCAGGGGCGCTCGGTCGCCTACGACCTCGGACCGGCGACGACGAGCATCAACCTGCCCGGCCGCGAGGTCAGCTCGCTGACCTTCCGCATCGACGCGGTCAACGCCCAGAGCCCCCTCGCGGTCGGTATCAGCGAGCTCGCACTGTTCGATGCCAACTCCCAGCGCCTCGACCTGGCCGAGCGCCTGGTGATGCCCTCGCTGCCCGACGTCGACGGCGCCGGCGCTGCCGCCCGCTACCTGATCGACCGGTCGGCGATCGGCGCCCCCCTCGTCGAGGAGCCCGGCCTGCGCCGGCGCTTCGAGACGGCCGACGGCGCCCGAACCTACGCGGCGCGGGTCTGGGCCCGGGCCGGCGCCGACACCCCCGACGTGGTGATCGACAACCTCGACAACCGCGAGGTGGGCGCGTACGGATCATCACGGTTCCGCGATGAGCTGTCGGCCAGCGGTTCCGGAGCGGTCGACGCCAGCGGGGACGATCTGGGCAGCTCGTGGCGCGCACCACCGATCAGCGGCGAAACCCTGTCGCTTCGGCTGCCCGCCCAGGAGGTGTCCTCGCTGTCGCTGATCACCCCGGGCGGCGAAGACCTGGCGACGTCGTCGATCGACAGCGTGAGCGTGTCGGGCTACCTGGACGACGCCCCGATCTACGCCAACGTGGCGGCCACGACCGAGCGTCGCTGCGCACCCGAGCTGTCGACGCTGGCCGGTCGCTGCCTGGCCCGCACCGACATCGAGCTGCCGGCTCAAGGGGTCGACCGGGTCGTGATCAGGGTCGGGAAGGTGACTGCGGCGGCCGACGCCTCAGGGACGCTCCCGATCGAGATCAACGAGGTGGGCATCAACGGCCGGATCGGATTTGGCAAGCTGGGCGAGCGCCGCGACGCCGGCGCCTGCACGCCCGTGCTGAGCATTGACGGCGTCGAGCTGGCCGTGCGTCTGAAGGCCACCCGGGCCGAGCTGTTGGCTCAGCCGAACGAGCTGGAGGTGTGCGACGAGGTCGGGCTGAAGCCCGGCACCCACGAGCTGGAGACCACGCTTGGCGGTCTTGGCCTCGTCGACCGGGTGGCGCTCGTGCCAAGCGAACTGACACGGGCCGACGCCGACACGACAACTTCGGATTCGACGACGAACGATCGCGCGAAGCTCACCAACCTGGGCCGCACCACGGTGGGGGCCGACCTCGACCTGGAGGGCCCGGCCCAGGTGATCATCGGCCAGGCGGCCGGGGCCGGGTGGTCGGCCAGCTTCGACGGTGCCAGCTCGCAGCGCTCGGAAATCCTCGACACGATGGCCGGCTGGACCATCGTCGACCCGCCCGACGGCGAGCTGCCGGCAACGATGGTGGCGGTCTATACCCCCCAACGCATCTATTCGATCGCTCTCGGGATCAGCCTGCTTGCGGTCACCGTCGCCGCAGTGACCGCCGTGCGTCGCAACGCAGCCCGACCACCACGGCCGGCCCGCCGTCGTCTGCCCGGACGAAATCGATGAGCGCCGCCAACCGGAGCGGGCGCGCTGCGACCGCCGTCGGCCACGCCGTGCGTTCGGGTGTTCCGACGATCGCCAGGATGTTCCTTTCGGCGCTGGGAGGTTGGCTGATCGCCGGGTGGCTCGGTGCCCTGTTCGGGGCCCTCGGCGCGCTGGTGGCGGGGCTTTCGGGCGAGCTTGCCGGCGCCTATGTGGTCGCCGGGGCGGTCCTGACCGGCGCCGCCACCCTGTTCGAGGCCCGCTACGGCGGCGCATTCGCCTCCGCCCGCTTCGTGCGGGAGCGGCCTCTGGCCGGCGACGTCGGACGCTTCACCGGCGTGTTGTTGCTGGCCTGGCTCATCGCCGCCCGACCCCGTTGGCGCTCGGCCGCCGAAGCGAAGGGCGAACCGTCAACGGGGGACCCCGGCCGACCGTCGTCGGCTCTCCGCGACGCTGTGGTGCCCGGCCGGAGCAAGGGGGCCAAACAGCGGGCCCACCTCGTCTTCGGCTCGGCCTGGGTGATGCTGGGATTTCTGGCCCAAGCGGTCACCGGGGTGGGATTCTGGGTGCTGGCCGCCCGGCTGTACGACCAGGTGGACGTCGGGGTGGCCTCGGGCCTGTTCACCTCGCTCCAGTTCGTCAACTACGCCTCCGCGCTCGGGCTACAGGAGCTCCTGAGCCGCTACCGGCCCGAAACCCGGGGTGACCCGTTGCTGGGCTGGTCGACGCTGGCGACCGTCGCCAGCTCGATCGTCGGAACCCTCGCCTTTCTGGCCATCGTCACCGCCCAGTCGGGTTCCAACTCCGCCCTGTCCGCCCTGACCACCGCCGGCCCGACCGCAGTCGCCGGCTTCGCTGCGGTTGCGGCGGCCAACTCGATCGCCGCCCTCGCCGACGCCCGCTTGATGTGGGCGCGGCGCTGGAGTTGGGTGTTCTGGCGTCTCACCCTGGCGGGAGCGGTACGCCTTCCGCTCGTGCTCGTGCCCAGCATGGTCCTGGGTGACGACGCGTCGCTCCACCACGTCGGCGTGTGGCTGTTCTTCGTCATGGCTGCCCCGATTGCGTTCTCCGGCCTGATCACGCTGGGGCTGCTGGGCCGGGCGGGCAATCCCCGCCCGTCGCTCGCCGTCCCCGACGGCGGATGGTCCCAGCCGCTGCACTACGCCGGGGTGAACTACCTGTCGCACCTGGCGATCCTTGCGCCGCAGTTCATCTTGCCGGTGATCGTGTTCATCAACGTTCGGCCGGTCACGTACGCCAACTTTTTCCTCGCCTGGTCGATCGCAGCGGTGGCCTTCATCCTGCCGGTGACGATCGGCCGCGTGCTGCTCGTCGAGGGCAGCCGGGACAGCGCCGAGACCGGCACCACCCGTCAGGCCATCCTGCTGGCGGTCGGGGCGATGATCGTTGCCACGATCGGAGCCGGTCTGCTCGCCCTCCTGCTGCCGAGCATCTACGGAGCCAGCTACACCGAGGCCGGCCGCATCCTTCCCTGGTTGGTCGCCGGGGGGATCCCATGGTCGGTCACCTCGATCGCCCTCGCCCGGGCCCGGGTGCTCTCCGACTCGATCTCGATCGTCGTGATGACCGCGTTCGCCGCGGTGAGCGTGTTGGGCCTGGCGATGGCCCTGGTGCCCAGCCGCGAGCTGGACGGAGCGATCGCCGCCTGGGGTCTGGGCAACGCCGTCGCATCGGCGGTGGCGGTGGTGTTGGTGTCCGTCCGTACCCGCAACGCCGAGCCGATCGCCGCCGCACCGGTCGAGGTGGGGGTCGGGGTGGGTCAGTAGCCGTATCGACTGGCGACGGGGCCGGCGAGCAGCCGGGTCCAGGTCCGCAACGAGCGGGACGCCTCGTGGGTCCATTCGTCATCGTCGCGTAGCGTGATCGGCCCGGAATCGAACCGGTTGGGGTTACCCCAGGCCGCATGCCCGGATGCGGTCCACGTCGTCGTCGAGCGCCCCATCGCCACCTCGGGGTCGATGTCGATGCCCGCAAACTCGCCGATCGTCGCCAGGGTGGCCTCCGGGTCGGCGATCAGTTCCTCGTAGCGAACCCGCAGGTAGCGGTCGCCGCCGCCCCACAGTGCCTCGGCACCAAGGTTGGACACGTCGTAGTAGATCGCCGCCGACACCGGACCGCGGCGCTCCATCTCGTGGCCGACGCCAAAGCCGAGCTCCCTGCGGCGGCGACCCCACGAATAGGCGGTGGCCACCGGGTGGCGGACGAGATGGAGGAAGCGCAGGTCGAGTTCCGGTCGGGTATCGAGAATCGAGGAGTAATGCGGTTCCTTGGAGGAGTCGACGATCAGCCGAGCCCCGGTGACCTCGGCCAGGTTGAGGTACAGCGAGACGAGCCGCTCGGGGTAGGGACCCAGCCGGGCCGGCAGGCGCCTGCGCAGCCTGGGCACCCCCATCAGCGGCAGGTACCGGCTGTCGTAGCGGCGCCGGAGGGCAAACATCTCGTCGGCGACCTCGGCCAAGGCCGCGGGGCGGCCGCACGTCTCGGGGAAGGTGGCCTCGAGCACAGGGCCCCACACCGGACACCGCCCATGGCGCTCGCCACAGGCGCAGCGACCGCCGGCGCGAAGGGCGAACCACAGCCAGGTCACCTCGCCGGCGGCGACGACGCCGGGGACGTTGCCCAGCATCCGATCGAGCACGGTCGACCCGGTGCGCCCGGTGCCCCCCACGTAGAGGATCGGCACCGGAGCGGTCACGGCGTCGGCGCGCCGCCGGGCTCCAAGGCACCCGGGGTGGGCGCGCCGGACTGCGTGTCGGGGGTGGCGGCGCCTCTGGAGGGAACCGTCGTCTCGGCGCCGCCCCCGTCCTCGGTCCCGTCCTCGGTCCCGTCCTCGGACCCGTCCTTGGACCCGTTCTTGCCGCCTTGTCGCGTGCCGACCGGCTCGGTGCTCAGCGGCACGGCCACCACGTCGTCGATGGCGGAGCCGGACGGGTCCCCGGCCCGGACGAGGACGCCGACGCGCGTGCCCTCGCGCAGCTCGGGCACCACCTGGCGGCCGGACTCGATCCCGTTGACGTACACGATCACGTTCTCACCCTCGGTGCGCACCCCGAGCGTCACCTCACCTTCGGCCAGCGCCGAACCGATCTTTGACGGCTCGGCCCGTCGTCCGTCGACGGTGACGCCCAGCTGCACGGTCCCTCCGGCCGGGGCGAAGGTGACGCCGATGAAGTTGTTGGGCCCCTGATACCGGGTCACCAAGCCGGAACCGGCCACCGGGTCGAAGAACGTCGCCTGCACGAACTGGTCGGACACGCCGGTGTCGAGCAACGCCAGCGCATTGCCGCCGCCGACATCGGCATCGACCTTGGCGACCGCGCGGCCGCCCTCGACCGACCACTCGCCGGAGGCGACCTGCCAGGGACGTCCGGTGGCCGAGTTCTCCAGCTTGGCGCCGTCCGCTCGGCTGAACGCGTCGAAGCTGGTGCCCCGCACACGCCCCCCGACCTCCGGTTCGGAGGCCTGCAACGTCGACCGGGTCAGCAGCACTGCGATCACCGCCGTCACCGCCGCCAGGGCAATTGCGCCCCCGATCAACTGATAGAGCCAGGTACGGTCCGGGCCGTCGTCGAGTTGCTCGGGCTGCGCCGGGGTCTCCCCCACCGGCGCGTCCACCGGCGATTCGCTCTGTTCGTGTCCGGTGTCGGCATGGTCGGCGTCACCGTCCACCACCCCCCTGGAGCGCATCAGTAGGGCCATTCTCCCGACGGGTTACCGATGAGCTTGGTCACCGCGCCCAGCTTCAGCGTGATCAGCACCTTCACCAGCTGACACCAGGCGAAGTACGGCAGCTGGCCCAGCTGGCGGCCCAGGTTGGTAATCCGCCGCAACGGCCCCATCCGGTCACGTCGATACTCCGACATCGACTCGGATCGGCCCACGTAGCGGAACTCGCCCGAAAAGAACAGCACGGCGGCCTGGGCCAGCGTGACGCCTACGGCGTTGAAGCTGTCGTGGATCAGCATCGTGCCGCCGGGAGCCACCCGAGCACCCCAGGCGACGATGTCGTCGCGGGCGGGGGCGAAGCGGTGGGCGCCGTCGATGTAGAGCAGGTCGATCGGGCCCTCGACCTGGTCGAGCGCCCGATCGGAGAACTCGCGCACGTGGTGGACGCGGTCGCTCACCCCGGCCGCCTCCAGGTTGGACTTGAAGATCTCGTGATCGGAGGCCGCCTCGTCGGCGTACCCGTCAATCTCGTTGGGACCGCGATCGTTTCCCGCGTGCGGGTCGATCGCCACTACCTCGGTGCCCGACGGGGCGCCGGCGGCAAGAACGATCGTGGAACGACCCTGAAACGACCCGATCTCAACGATTCGCTGACCGGGATCGAGTACCCGCGCCGAGCGCCACAACAGAGCGGCCTGCCCAGGGGTCATCCATCCCCGCACCCCGGCGACCGCGTCGGTCACCTCGACGAAGCGCCCCGGCGCTTGGCGGCCGGTCGAATGCCGATCGACCGGGTCGGTCGGGTTCTGCGCGGCATCCGGAGCATGCTTGGCGTGTGGGGCGCTCGCTGCGTGAGCATCGATCTCTGCGTCCTGGGGGGATGCTGAGGTCATGTGGTTACCTCGAAGGTTGGGTGGTGGGCCTGGGTGGTCGCGATGCGGGGTCGCCCGAGCGGAAGGGGCCTGGAGCCCGAGTGAGGCCCGCTCGGCACGACCGGCTTCATCGTAGCGCCGGCTCAACGCCCTTCGGTCGGGTCGGGGGCGGCCTCGGTCGGCCCGGCCAGGGGCTCAGGCGCGGCAGAGACCGGCTCGGGCTCGGGCTCGGATCGGCCGACGGCCGCTCGCCGAGCTTCGGCGCGCCGGCGCCGGCGGCTGGGGTTGAGGTCCATCGCCGGGCGCTCGACGCCCCAGTAGGTCACCGTGGCGACGACGATGCTCGCAGCGAGGACGAACACCAGCTGCCACCAACGACTGCGTGGCACCTCGCCCTCCAGGCCCATCCGGAAGAACAGCTTGACGAAACCCGGGTGCCACAGGTAGAGGCCATAGGAGATGGCGCCGAGTGAGGCGAACACCCACGAGCGCATCAGGGCACGGATGGCGCCCTTGTTTTGATCACCGAGGGTGAGCGGCAACAGCAACAATCCCGCTCCGAGGCCGTGGGCGCCGTGCCGGGCGAGGGACTGGCCCATCGTCGGAAAGTAGATGAAGTAGTAGCGCAGCTGCACCGCCACCCACACCACCCCGACAACGCTCCCCCAGCAGAACCATGGCCTGTCCGACATCCAGCGGATCCACCCCGGCGGCGGTACGCCGCGTGCCTGTGCCGCCGCCAACGCCGAGAAGAACATGCCGACAGCGAACCAGTCGAGCATCGACGGCATCCACACGAGCGACGGATGGGTCGTGTCCCGAAACGTGATGATCAGCACCTTGACCACCAGCGAAAACACCACCTGAGCGCCGACCATGACGTAGACGCCGATCATGCGGTCGCGCACCGAGGTGCCGAAGGCCTGCGCCACCCGCCGGTACAGCAGCGCCAACAAGGGCAGGACGAGATAGAACGCCATCTCGACGCCCAGCGTCCACGCAGCGAAGATCGCCCAGAACTCCCCGCCGGGCACGTAGATCTGGCCAAAGCCGAACAACGCAACCCAGCCGATGGCGTTGGTCGGCAGGTCGACGTCGGGAAAAACGGTGATGTAGAAGAACAGTGCCACCCAATACAGGGGCACCAACCGCAGCAGGCGGCCGATCGCGTAATTCCTGAGGTTTGGAAATGGGGTGTCGTCGAGCGTCGCCTCGATGAAGGGGCGGAACAACAAGAACCCCGACAGAGCGAAGAAGGTGCCGACCGACATGTGGCCGATGTGCTGGACGAACTGATCGCTGGCGCCCAGGCTGGTGTGAAAGACCCCCAGCGTGTGGGTGCAGATCACCAGAAAGGCCGAGACGAACCTCAGCCCGTTGAGGCCCGGGTAGTACGTCCGGCTGATCACCGGCCGGCCGGTGATCCCAGCCGCCGACGAGTCAGTCGTGCCCGCCCCGCCCGCCCCGCCCGCACCTTGGGCAGGCGGCCGCTCGACGGTGGAGGTCATCGGCCGGTATCGCCGGCGGCGGCCGGCGTTGTGCTCGGTGATGCAGCGGCGGTGGTGGGCGTCGCACCCGGCGAGGCACCACCACCCCCATCACCGGTCGCAGCGCCACCATCGGCCGGACCGGGAATGCTCGGCTGGGGCGTCGCCCCGCCCGGAGCGGCGGGCGCCCCGCCGGTCGGAGCGGCGGGCAAGGTGGTCACCGCACCGGCGGGCGGGTCGGGGTCGACCGCTTCGGGCTGCAACTGGCGAACCGTCGGCTCGGCGAACAGGGCAAAGTCGTCGAACTGTGCACCCCGGGCGGCACGGTCGACGCCGACCAACCCGGCGGACTGGTCGGCCTCGGCAAAGGTGTCGTCGCGCACCCTGGTCGAGATCGAACCGTCCACCCACACGCTGAAGCCGCCGTCTTCGAAGCGCACGGTCACCAGGGTCGCCCCGAAGGCGTTCATCGAGTTCTTCTGGGTTCGTCCCACCTCCTCCGGCTCGCCGTTGACCACCCGGAGGATGCGCAACGATTGCTCGCTCTCCTGCGGGTCGGCGACGACCGCCCAGTAGTCGTCGACCGAGGCGATGCGAAAGGCCAGCCCGGCGTTCACCTGGGGTCTGGTCAGGCGGGCCTGGACCGCCGAGATCGGTACCGCCCAGCCCAGCGCCGCCATGGCGGGAGCGTCTGCGTCGACGTCGATGATCGCCGCCTGGCCGGCGTTGATCCCCCAGATGCCGCCGTAGATCGACCAGCGATCGGCCTCGTAGAACGGGTTGATCGACTCCTTGGAGTCGGCGATGCTGCCAAGTTCGTCGCTGGCGATGCCACGATCGAAGCTGTCCATGCGCACGGTGGTCTCCATGCCGTCGATCACCTCGGGCGGTACGACGTAGGCGTTGATCAGCACCGCGGCGGCGCCGAGCACCAACGCCACAGCGACGACGATCAGAAACTGGCGGTTGAGGAACGGCAGCCGGTCGGACGCGAACAGTTCCCGGGTGCGTTCGCCGAGTGACCGCTCATCGACCGGGTCGACCCCGCCGGCCTCCGGGGAACCACCGACGCCGGTTTCGTCGGCCTCACCATCACCGTCCTCGTCATCGCCCGCTCGGTCGCCCGCATTGATCTGCTCACCGATGCTCATCAGTCCAACGAGGTCCTTTGCTGCGAGGTGCGGAGCGTCTGGTGACCCCCGCTGCGGCGTCGCCCCGCCCCGGGGCCGGGCGCACCGCCAGCGATGCTACGCCGACCGACCGCGTCGGACAGAACGGCCTCGTAGCCGTCGATCGTGCGCTCCCAGGTGAACGTGGCGGCGCGACGACGTGCGGCGGCGCTCAGCCGGCGGCGTTCCAGCGGATCGGCGGCCAGCGAGGCCAGCGCGGCCCGCAGGGCGACCGGATCGCGGCGCGGCACCACGCGTCCGGTGTCGCCCACCACGTCGCCCAGGCCGGGCAGGTCGGTGCTGACCGGCACCAGACCCGCCGACATGCCTTCGAGCAGCACCATGCCGAATGCCTCGAGCTCGTTGACCGACGGCAACACGATCACATCGTGGCTGCGATAGGCGGCCAGAAGTTCGTCGTGGGGCACCCGGCCGGTGAACACGGCGTTGGTCAACCCGAGCCGGGCCGCCCGGTCTCGATAGGTCGCCTCCTCCAGACCGCCGCCCACCAGGGTCGCCTCGACCCCGTCGAGTCCGTCGAGCGCATCGAGCAACACCGGTATGCCCTTGTACGAGCGCATCTGCCCGACGAAGAGCACCCGGAGCGGCCGATGGTGGCCGACATCGCTCCGACGAACGTCGGCATGGTCCGGGTGATCGTCGCCATCCCCCACGGCGTCATCGTCGATGGGGTCGACGGCATCGACCCCCCAGGGGATGACGTGGGCACCGGGCACCCCTGCGTGGGCCATGATGTCGGCGTAGGTCGGGGACGTCACCACGACCGCGTCGGCCACCCGGGCCAGGCTCTCCTGGGCGGTGTTGACGGCGACCTGCGCCTGGCCGAGCACCGCTCGACCCCGCCCCGCCGCCTCGACCATCACCTGGAAATGATGGGTGTAGACCACCGCCGGCCGACGTCGTGCCAGGGCGATGCGAGCGAGAAACAGCTCGGAACAGAACGGCGACGGCCCATGCAGGCCGACGACGTCGTAGCCGTCGACGAAACGCGCCAGGCGGGCGAAGCGGCGCGCGATGAAGTGCACCCGGTATTCGCCGAAGGTGAGGCCGCGATCGGCCAGGGCCGACACGGCATCCACCCGATGGCCCCGCTCCTCCAGCCCCCTCCGCAGCCGGTCGACCGATCGGGCGACCCCGGAGGTCACCGGGGGCAGTTGCGAGGCGAGGAGCAGGATCGACAGGGGTCGATCAGCCTGCACCGGCTGGTCCTGGGCCGGCGCGTCCCGGGCCGGCTGTCGTTGAGCTGACTGGTCGTGCTCAGCGCGCTCGGTCACGGGGTCAGGGTTCGTTCCGATCGAGGAACTCGAGGCCCTCGACGCGGGGCGTGGGCGGTTGGGGTCCCCAACCCACGCGGGTGCTCCACCACAGCCCGACCAGGTGCTTGATCATGTTCCAGCCCTCGACCAGGGTGCTCTTGGTCTGGCCGTCCTGGCGGGTCTCAAATCGGTAGGGCACGTCGACGAGCACCTCCCACTTCCCCCGCACGAGGATCTCGACCAGCATCTTGTACCCCTCGGGCGCCAAGGCGGCACCGTCGAGCACCTCGGGACGGATGGCGAACAGGCCACCGCCCGGATCCGACGATCGACGGGTCTCCCGGAACATCGCCTGCACCAGCCAGCGCGACCCGACCGACGCCCAGTGACGCCAGCGGTATTCGAGGCCTTCGGCGGAGCCGCCGGCCGCATAGCGGCTGCCGACGGTCACCTGGGCCGGCCCATCGAGCAACGGCGCCACCATCGGCTCGGCCACCTCGGGCGGGTGCTGGAGGTCCCCGTCCATGACGATCACCGCCCGGCCGGCCGCCCGGGCCATGCCCAGCGTGAGCGCCCCGGCCAGCCCACCGTCGCGCCGTCCGGCGGGCCGATGGATCATGCGCACCGGTTCGCCCGCCGCCGAGGCCGCCCGGACCAGGTCGGGCGTGTCGTCGTCGGAGTCGTCGACGAACAACACCTCGTAGCTACGCCCGGTCTCGCTGAAATGCGCCGACAGCCGGGACAGGAGCCGATTGATGTTGTCCCCCTCGTTACGCGTCGGCACGAGCACGGTCACCGCAACATCCCGGAGCCGATTCTCCCCGGCCAAGCTGTTCGTCTGCGCCTCGGCAGCTTCGCCGCTCACGCGAGGTGGTCGACGAATGTTTCGAGCTGGCGCAGGTTTCGACACTCGAAAGCGCCGTCGCAGTACACCGCATAGTCCGACACGATCGAGTCGCCGGTATCCCAGTAGCTCTTGGGCTCGGGGTTCAGCCAGTACAGGTGTCGGGCCCGGTGGGCAATCTCCTTGACGACCCAGCTCTGGCTGGCGTGATAGTTGTTGCGGGCGTCGCCCAGGATGATCACGGTGCTCTTGGGGCTGATCTCCCGGCCCGCACGCTCCCAGAACGCCTCGAAGGCGTGCCCGTAGTCGCTGTGCCCATCCACCCAGACCACGTCGGCCTCGGTGTTGACCCGGTGGATGGCCTCCATGATGTCGTCGGTGCCCTCGAACAGGTGGGTCACCTCGTCGATGCCGTCGATGAACACAAACGAACGGACGCGGCTGAACTGGCCAGACAGGGCATAGACCAGGTGCAGGGTGAAGCGGGCGAAGGCCGCCACCGACCCGGAGATGTCGGCGATCACGAAGATCTCCGGCTTGTGGGGGCGCGGCGGGCGGAACTGCGGGTCGGCGGGTACGCCGCCGGTGCTGAGCGAGTGGCGGACCGTCGAGCGGAAGTCCAGGGGGCCTCGCCGGCCGCGACGCCGCTTGCGGGCCAGGCGCACGGCCAACTTGCGGGTCAACGGGTGGATCGCCTGGCGCAGCAGCTTCAGCTCGTCGCGGCTGGCATGCATGAAGTCGATGTCCTCGGGCAGTGGCTTGCGCAGCGTGCGCGACATCGCCTCGACGCCCCGGTCGGCCACCAGTCCCCGGCGGATCTCCGCCTCGATCTCGCCCTTCAGCGCGTTGATGCGATGCTCGTACTCGTCGGCCTCCAGCCGCGCATCGAGGCTGTTCTGATCCTCGGGGGCGGCCTCCCTGGCCGCCTCGAGCAGCTTGGACAGCACACCGTCGAGGTCGAGCTGGCGCAGCGTGCGATACAGGTAATAGGTGCCGCCGACCGGTCGGCCGGGCTCCATGCCGGCGTAACGTCGCACCGCCTGGCGGGCGACCGCCCGCATCTGGGCTTCGTTGCCCTGCAACAGCGACTGGTACAGCGCCTGGGCCAGCTCCTCGGGGGTCATCGCCTCGCCCCCGGCCCCCCCTGCGCCCTGCTCACCCTCGCCGGAGGGCATCTCCATCTGGTCCTCGAGCTCGGCCAGCGCAGCCGCAGCGTCCTCATCGAGGACGTGGGCGGAGCTGCGGTGGCTGAAGTACACCTCGAAGACGGTCTCGAACACCCGCCAGTGGCTGTGCGTCTTCACCAGCGTGGCCGCCAGGGCGTACTTGAACGCGTCGCGGTCCTCGAGCGGGATGTGCCCAACCGCCTCCATCGCGTCGAGATTTTCGGTGAGGCTCACCGGCAACCCCGCTTCCCGCAGGGAACCGATGAAGCCACCGAGCAGGTCGAGGAACGGCTCGCCGGTGACGGCGAGGGATTCAGTGGGCACGATTAGCCCAGCATCGACTTGGCGGCGGTTTGGCCACCGTCCTTGGCGAATTCGCGGGTGGCCTTGGCGATGTCGGAGTGGTACTTCAACAAGATGTTGGCCGTATCGGTGGCCACCTTCTCGTCGACCTTCTCGACACCGAGCAGCATCAGCGTGCGGGCCCAGTCGAGCGTCTCGGACACCGATGGCGCCTTCTTCAGCTCCAGCTGGCGGATCGAACGAACGATGCGTGCCACCTGGTCGGCCAGCGCCTCGGTGATGCCCGGCACCTTGGTCAACACGATCTCGCGCTCGCGCTCAAGATCGGGGTAGTCGACGTACAGGTACAGACAGCGGCGCTTCAGCGCCTCGGACAGCTCGCGGGTGGCGTTGGATGTGAGGAACACCAGCGGGATCTGGCGGGCGGTGATCGTGCCCAGCTCGGGGATCGACACCTGGTAGTCCGACAGCAACTCCAACAGCAGCGCCTCGGTCTCCACCTCGACCCGGTCCACCTCGTCGATCAGCAGGACCACCGGGTCCTCGGCGCGGATCGCCTCGAGCAGCGGGCGGGTGAGCAGGAAGTCCTCCGAGAAGATGTCCTCCTCCAGCTCACCCCACCCCGACGCCTCGTTGTTGCCTTCGATGCCCGCCGCCTGGATGCGCAGCAGCTGCTTCTTGTAGTTCCATTCGTACAGCGCCTTGGCCTCGTCCAGGCCCTCGTAGCACTGCAGGCGGATCAACCGACTGTTGGTGATTTTGGCCACCGCCTTGGCCAGCTCGGTCTTGCCGGTGCCGGCGGGCCCTTCGACCAGGACGGGCTTGCCCAGGCGGTCGGCCAGATAGAGGATGCCGGCGATCCCGTCGTCGGCGAGGTACTCGACCTCGCCCAGGCGGGCTCGCACCTCGTCGACCGCATCGAAGCGGGGCTCGGTCTTGGGCAGTCCGTCGTTGCGCGCGCTTACCGTCGTCATCGCCGCTCAGACTACCGATCGGCGGGCGAGTCGCCCCCAATCCTTTGATCCTCGGGTTTTGGGGACCCACTCGTCCGGCGAGCCGCCCGTCGGGTGACCGGTTGTCTGCCGACTCGGTCGTTTGGCGACCTGCGGTCGTGGGAACATCGGAACCATGTTGTTGCGACGTATTGCCCGACCCCTGATCGCCGGCGTGTTCATCAGCGAGGGCCTCGCCATCGCCCGCGACCCCGAATCGAAGGTGGAAGCGGCCGCACCGGTGCTGGCCGCAGTCAAGGACATCACAGGCCTCACCGCCGACGACGTCGCCCTGGTCAAGGCCAACGGCGCCATCATGTTCGGCGCCGGAGCCCTGTTCGCCCTGAACAGGTTCCCCCGCCTGTCGGCCATCGCCTTGGCCGGCACCTTGGTACCGACCACGCTGGCCGGTCACCGGTTCTGGGACGAGGAGTCCAACAGCGAGGCCCGCACCCGGCACCGCATCCAGTTCACGAAGAACGCCTCGATCCTGGGCGGGTTGATGCTGGCCGCCGCCGACACAGAGGGCCGGCCCGGCCTCGGGTGGCGGGCCCGCCGGGCGGCCAAGGACACCGAGCGGATGGTCAACACCGCCCAGCGCGAGGCCAAGCTGGCCAGCTCGCTGGCCCAGGCCAAGATCGAGGCCGCAACCGCACCGGTGGCCGCTGCGTTGAAGTGATGACTCCTCGGCGCATGGTCCCCCGAGGAACGGCCGACTGAACTGGTCGTGGCACACTGGTGCTCATGAGCCGGACTCAGGGCACGGCCCTGCTGGGTGCAGCGGTCGATCGGTTCTGCGCCGGGGTGACCGCCTCGCTGCTGCACGTCACCGAAGCCGGCGACACGGGCGTCGACGTCTCCGACAGCGATCTCGCCGGGGATGTGGCCGTCGAGGCCTACCGAATCGCTTGCGCCTTCATCGACAGCGACGGACGCCACTCCGATGACGAGCTGTTGCCCCTGATCGCCACCTTCGGCGGCCGCTTCGACACCCAGCTCTCGGGCGCCACCCCCGGCCAGGTCCGAGATGCCGCGTTGCTGCGCGGCGCTGCTCGATGGCTGGATCGGCCGAGCGACCTGTTTGAGATCCTGCTCGGCGCCGACCGCGCCGAGGGTTCCGACCACGCGCTCGGCTACTACCGGCACGCCATGGGGATCGCCCACACGATCGTCGCCCTCGACGTGATCAGCACCGAGGGGGAACTGGCCGCGATCGAGCGATACCGGGACACGTTGCTCGCCCGAATCGGACCTGCGCGGTCGTCGGGATCGGCCCCCGTCGGCGGCGACGACCACTCCGACCCGGCCCGGGGTCAGGCGGACCCGGTCGAGCCGGACGGCGCTGCCGAGCCACTCCCCCCGCCGCGCCCGCTCGAGGAGCTGATGGCCGAGCTCGACGACCTGATCGGGCTCGCCGAGGTCAAGGCCGAGGTGCGACGCATCACCGACCTGATCCGGGTCGGCGAGCTGCGGGCCCAGGTCGACCTGCCGGTGGCCGAGCGCTCAAACCATCTGGTGTTCACCGGCAACCCGGGCACCGGCAAGACGACGGTGGCCCGCCTGCTCGCCCAGATCTACCGCACCCTCGGCGTCGTCGAGCGCGGCCACCTGATCGAGGTCGACCGTTCGTCCCTGGTGGCCGGCTTCGTCGGCCAGACGGCACCGCTGGTCACCAAACGCTTCGACGAAGCCGACGAGGGGATGCTGTTCATCGACGAGGCCTACTCGTTGATTCGGGGTTCGGAGAGTGACTTCGGCCGGGAGGCGGTCGACACCCTGGTGAAGCTGGTCGAGGACCGGCGGGACCGGGTGGTGGTCGTCGTCGCCGGATATCCGGACGAGATGACGGCGTTCCTCGACCTCAACCCCGGCCTGCGCTCGCGCTTTCCCCGCACGGTGTTCTTCCCCGACTACTCGACCGACGACTTGGTGGCGATCTTCGAGCTGCTCGCCGACAAAAATGGCTACGAGCTGGCCGACGATGCCCGCAGCCGGCTCGCCGAGGTGCTCGACGCCGTGCCTCGCGAGCAGGGCTTCGGCAACGGCCGGCTGGCCCGCAACCTGCTCGAGGAGACGATGGCGGGCCACGCCGGCCGGGTGGTGGCGCTGACGGACCCCACCCGCGACCAGCTGGCCACCATCGTGGCCGCCGACATCCCCGACGAGCCCCCCGGCCACCGCCGGGGTTAGCTTGCTGTCGAGGGGACGAGCCTTTGACCGAGACGACGGGGGAAGCGCGATGAGCGACCGGGTCTGGATTCGCAGGGCCTACGACGAGCCCACGAACAACGACGGCTACCGGGTGCTCGTCGACCGTGTGTGGCCCCGGGGGGTGTCCAAGGAGGACGCCCAACTCGACGAATGGTGCAAGCAGATCGCGCCGTCCACCGAGCTGCGCAAGTGGTTCGGCCACGATCCAGAGCGCTGGGACGAATTTCGATCGCGGTACCGAGGTGAGCTCGAGGACCGGGACGACCTGGTCGACGCTCTCGTCGAACGCACGACGGACGGGCGGGTCACCCTCGTCTTCGGCGCCAAGGACACCGATCACAACCAGGCGGTCGTCCTCGCCGAGCTGATCGACGAGCGCCGCCGCTCCGCTGGGTGATCGCTGCGGTCGCCGGCATCCCCGGTCCTCGGGTGGGTAGCGGACCTTTGGTGCGCCGGGGCCACCGGCGAGGTCGGACCGATTCGGGCGACCACCGCCGCCGCCAATATCCCCAGGGCGATGGCCACGGAGCGATAGGTGAACCAATAGTGGACCTGGCTGTGGTTCCGGAGAATCTCGTACCAGAGGAGAGGGAGGGCCGCTGGGGTTGCCAAGAGCGCCCGATCCGTCCACCTCACGTCAACCCCTGGGGCGCCCGAGCCGGTGGACCGCCGCCACACCACAACCCCACAGGTCAGCACCAACGCGACCAGAACAAACCTCGAGAGCGGCATCTCCCACCAGGTCTCGACGTTCCGTTGGATCGACGCTAGCCACCGTTGTTCGACGGCGACCTGTTCGCCGTCCACCCGAAGCTGAACCTGCGACGAGATGTTGTCCCTCACCGTGCCGAAGCCCGCGACGAGGCCCGCCAGAACCCATTTGCTGAGCCACATCCAGCCGTATCCGAAGGCCCAGAACACCGTTGCAACGCCCAGCCGTGCGCTCAAGGCTCGCCCACGGTGGACGCCGACGGCCGCTAGTCCGATGAGCGCTGTACACAGAGCCCAGCCGCCAGGGGGCATGGTCAGAAAGTCGGCGAAGACAACCAGGGCTCCGGCGATCATCGAGGCGGTGGCAATTCGACTGATCGATGTGTCTCGGGCCACGACCTCGAACGCACACCAGCTCGAGCCAAGAATGGCCATCACCCCGATCGCATGGGTGAATTCGGTTCCGAGGTCGATGAAGTCCGTCGTGAGAACGAACGGAAGGAACAGCACGGCGGCGGTGACCGCTCCATGGCGACGGACCACCGATCGAGCGAGGCCCGCCATCATTGCGATGAGCGCCATCGTCGACAGCAACCGGAGGCCCGCCAGGCCGACGACGGCCAGCAGCGGGCGGCTGATCACCGCGTAGCCATGCCAGTACCGGTAGTAGTCGTACGATCGCTCGAGCCCGTCACCGGCGAGATACGTGTCGATGCGCTCGGTCGTGCTCTCGCAGTTGCCCAGCGTGGGACTTCTGATCGCCGATTCGAGCGGGTTGGTGCCGACGGGGTTGCCAAGACCCATGGTGGCCCCGATGCACTCGGTGAACTCGTCGATCTGATTGCCGTACGCAGACTGGTCGTACTGCTCAGGGCTCAATCGGCCGGAGGATTGATCCTCGACCAGTTGGTCGACGATCGGTTTGCTCGGCACCAGGTCCGCCACAACGACGAGGAGCAGACCGATGGCCGGAAGGGCGACCATAAGGATCGCGACCCTGCGGAGAAGGGTGACCCACTCGGCTCTTGATGACGCAGAGCCGTCGTCACTCGCCGGTGCTGACGCCTCTGCGGGTGCCGGAGGCTCAGCGACTTCCATGCTCGGAGTTTGTCATAGGTTGAAGCGTCTCGTGATGGCTGCCCCCTGCCGGCGGCCTCTCGGCCGATCACAGCCGGTAGCATGGTGCGCTCGTGGTCGCACGCATCCTGGCCTTGGTGGCCGCAGTGGGGTTGGTCGCCGGTGCTGTTGCGCTGCGCGGCGCCATCGAGGGCGACGATGCCTCCGCCGGCGACGATGCCCGCATCGCGATCTGGTGCGATCCCCTGCTCGCTGACGCCTGCACCAGCGCTGCGGACGGCGCCGAGGTGGAGATGATCGAGCCGGGCGACGCCTTCAAACGCTTGGCCGACCCCCAGAACGACGGTCCGGCACCGTCGCTGTGGGTGACCGCCGGCGACTGGCCGGCCGCGCTGGCGGCCGCCAACCCCAACACCGAGATCCCCACCTTCGGCGCAGCCACGCCGGCCGCCTCCAGCCCGCTGGTCGTCGCGGCCAAGGGCGCCAACCTGGCCCTGATCGACTCCGCCTGTGGCCAGAAGGTCACCTGGACCTGCCTGGCGGAGTCCGCCGGCCGACAGGCGACCGACCTGGGGGGCTCGGCGCCCTTGGGCGAGTTCCGCCTGGGTCACGTCGTGCCGCCGTCGTCCCTCGGGCTGGCCACGCTGGCCGCGCTGTTGCCGACGGTCGCCGCCGACCCCGACGCCCCCAACCGCGGCGACGTCGACTCCCAGGCCTATCGCGGCCTGCTCGACCGGGTCGACAGCGGCGAGCTCGGCATCGCCACCGGCGCGGCGGTGAGCAAGTTTCTCACCCAGCCGGGCGAGGCCTCGGTGTTCATCGGGCCCGAGGCGGCGCTGGTGACCAAGGCCGAGGCGCGCGGCTTCGAGCTGGTGACCGTCGAGCCCTCCGCAGCGCTGACCGCCCAGGTGGCGCCCCTGAAACGCGACCCCGCAGGCGACGGCGAAGCCCCGTCCGCCGATGCGGCCGCCGGGTTCGCCGGCCGGCTGGGCGACCGCCTGAGCGCCGATGGCTGGGGCGAGCCCGCCCCGGGAACCGGCACCGATCCCGGCGTGCTCGCTGCGCTGCTCGATGCCTGGAACGACCGATGATCCCCCGAGCGGGGACCGAACCCCGACGCCGCCACCCGAAGCCGAACCGGAGGCATCCGTGATCCACGCCCACCGCACCCGTACGACGGCGCCGAGGCGCCGACCCACCGCACGCGCCGGAGCCGGCCTGATTGCGCGCGCCGGAACCGGCCTGATTGCACTGTGCGTCCTCGTCGGCGCCTGCGGGTTTGGCGGCGGCGACGAGGACGCCGCCTCCGACGACGACTGCACCCGCGTGCCCGCTGCGGTCAGCTCGGAGAAGATCCAGCTGATGACCGAGCTGGGCGACGACTTCGCCCGGTCGTGGGACGGGTCGGGCTGCGTTCGCGTCGAGGCCAAGTCGGTCCCCTCCGGTCGGGCGGCGGTGGCGCTGGCCGAGGGGTGGAACGCCGACGAGCTCGGGCCCCAACCCGTGTTGTGGTCGCCGGCGGCCAGCAGCTGGGGGGCGATCCTTAACCAGCGCAGCGCCGAGGCCGACGGCGCGCTCACCGTGCCCACCGACCCGCCCAACTTCATGCTGACCCCGCTGGTCATCGCCATGCCCGAGCCGATGGCCGACGCGCTCGGCTACCCCGACAAGCCGGTCGGCTGGTCCGACCTGTTGTCGCTCGCCACCGAGGAGAACGCCTGGGAGAAGCGGGGCCACCCCGAATGGGGCCAGTTCAAGCTGGGCAAGACCAACCCCAACTTCTCCACCTCCGGCCTGTCGGCGCTCGTCGCCCAGAACTACGCCGCCGCCGGAACCGACAACAACCTGTCGGCCGAACAGCTGAAAGCAAAGAAGGTCGTCGACTTCAACAAGGGCATCGAGTCGTCGGTCGTGCATTACGGCGACATCACGATGACCTTCCTCAACAACTGGTTCCGGGCCGACCAGCGCGACACCGCCCTCACCTACGCCTCGGCGGTGGCGGTCGAGGAGAAGTCGGTGATCGACTACAACGCCGGTAACCCCGACGGCGTGCTCGAGCCCGGGGAGAAGCCGAAGAAGCCCCGCGTTCCGCTCGTGGCGATCTATCCCACCGAGGGCACGCTGTACTCGGACAACCCGTTGTACGTCGTCGGCGGATCGGCGGGCCAGAAGCAGGTGGCCGAGAAGTTCATCGAGTTTCTTCAGGAACCGACCAACCAGAAGAAGGTACTCGGGTTCGGCTTCCGTCCCGGCAACCCCGAGGTGCCGGTCGGCAACCCGATCGTCGCCAAGAACGGGGTTGATCCCGATCAGCCGTCGACCACCCTGCCGGTGCCCGATCCCCAGGTGCTCGACGCCATCCTCGGTGCCTGGGACACCCAGCGAAAGGGCGCCAGGGTGCTGATGATGCTCGACGTGTCCGGGTCGATGAGCGAGCCGGCCCGCGCCGACGATCCGGGCGGGCCGACCAAGCTCGACCTGGCCAAGCAGGCCGCCGCCACCGCCCTGGACCAGTTCAAGGCCGACGACAAGGTGGGCCTGCGCACGTTCACCACCGACGAGGACACCGGCCAGCCGGTGTACGACGACCTGGTCGAGGTCGAGGCGTTGGGCGCCAACGCCGAGGGCCTGCGCACGGCATTGCGAGGGTTGATCCCCCGCAACGGCACCCCGCTGTTCGGTGCCGCCGCTTTGGCGGTCGACGAGATCGAGGCCGGCTACGACCCCGAGCGGATCAACGCGGTGATCCTGTTGACCGACGGCATCAACGAGGACGGCGTGCCCGACGACGACGATGCCCAGTTTGCGCAGCTGACCGATAAACTCCGCTCCAGCACCGAGGGCGAGGCGTCGACGCCCGTTCGGGTCTTCACCATCGCCTACGGTGAGGACGCCTCGACCGGTCAACTTTCGGCCATCGCCGAGGCATCCAACGCGGCGGCGTACGACTCGAGCGATCCCGATGCGATCGATCAGGTCTTCACCGCTGTGGTGTCCAACTTCTAACCCGCTGGACCCTCGACCGACGGAGCTTCGCCAAGCCGCCATGAGTTTTCGTGACCGCTTCTATACCCCGCAGGTGGCCAGGGCGATGACGAGCCCCAGCGGCATCGTCGCCGGCGGCGCGGGCGCTGCGATCGGCGTGCTCGTCGGGCTGGGCCCGGTCGGAGCGGTCATCGGCGCAATCGTCGCCTGGGTGGCGCGCGTCGGCGTCGCAGTGCCCCGTCGGCAGCGGGCGACGAGCAGCCGGATCGACCCGTTCTCCCTGGGCGACCGTTGGAACCGGCTGGTGCGCGACGCCCAGCAGGCCCAGAAAAGCTTCGACCAGGCGCTGCGCGGCACCCCGCCGGGACCGCTGCGCGACCGCCTCGACGAGATCCGCACCCACCTCGTGGAAGGTGTGGTCGAGGTGTGGGAGATCGCCAAGGCCGGCAACGCCGTCGAGTCGGGCCGTTCCCAGATCAACCGTCCCGCCGTCGAGGCGGAGCTGAACGAAACCCGAGCGCTGCGCGCCGCCGACGACGCCCCCAGCCTGGCGGCGACCGAAGAGGCGCTGCTGATGCAGTTGGCGACCGCCGACCGCATGGACGCCACGGTTCGCAACTCCGAGAGCCGCCTCCGCCTGCTGAACGCCCGCCTCGACGAGGCGGTCACCCGGGCGATCGAGTTGTCGGTCAGCCAGGCCGATTCCACCTCGACCGGCGCCCTGCGGGCCGATGTGGCCGGCATCGTCGACGAGATGGAGGCGCTGCGTCAGGCGATGGCCGAGGTGCGGGCGTCGGATGCGACCGTGCCCAAGGAGATCCCCGACCTCGGCGTCGGCGACACGACTCCGCCCAGCGACGCAGCCGGCGAAACACCCTCGGGGAGCGTCGGATGACCACCGGAACCGTTCCCGACAGCGACACGGTTCCGGACGACGATGCCGGGCCCACAGAGGGGGACCCGGCGCCCCGACGCAACCGCACCTGGGTGAGCGACGAGGGCTCACCGGTCGGCCGCCGCTTCCTCGTGCCCCCTCCCCGCGTCGAGGGGGTCGATTGGGTGCCCTCGGGTCGGGTGCGTTTCGCCGGCCGGGAACGGGCCGACCGGCGCCAGAGCGCCACGCCGTCGTCGAGGGCCGGTGCCACCTCGGCGACCTCGTCGTCGATCCGGGCGCCACAGCCCGAGATCGTCGGCCCGATCGGGGTCGGCGATGAGCCCGGGGCCGAGGGTGCCTCGATGAACGACGTCATCCTCAGCGACGATGACGCAGCCGACGACCAGGACATCGAACGGGACGAGGGCTTCACCCCCCTCGGCGGGGTGCCGGTCGAGGAGGACCCGGAGATGGTCGCCGCCGGCGAGCGCGACCTGGTGCGAGCGGCCGCCAACCCGGCGCTCGGCACGGTGCTGTCGAGGGCGACCGGGGTGCTGCGCTGGGGCGCGATGGCCTATGCGCTGGGCCGCACCGGCCTGGCCGACGCCTACGGCATCGCCAACAACACGCCCAACATCATCTACGAGCTGGTCGTCGGCGGCGTGCTGTCGTCCACCCTGGTGCCGCTGTTCGTCAACACCCGGCGTCAAACCAAGCGCGGCGAGACCGACGACGGTGCCTCGGCGATCCTCACCGTGTCGTCGATCGCCCTGGTCATCTTGTCGATCGCCGGCGTGCTCGCCGCCCCGTGGATCGCCAAGGCCTACACCCTCGGACTGGAACCCGCCGCCCGGGCCGACCAGCTCGAGCTGTCGATCCCGCTGATGCGGCTGTTCCTTCCCCAGATCTTCCTCTATGGCATCGTCAGCCTGGCCACAGCCGTGCTGCACTCCCAGCACAAGCTGTCGATCCCCGCCTACACGCCGATCGCCAACAACCTCGTCGTCACCGTCATGTTCGTCGCCGCCCGCCCGCTCATGGAGCGCGTCGACGCCGGCACCACATCGTCCCAGGTGCTGTTGCTGGTGCTGGGGATCGGCACGACGTTGGGCGTGATCGCCCAGGCGCTCCCGCTGATCCCACCGATGCGCGACGGCGTCGTCCGGCTCCGCTGGAACTTCTCGCCCACCCACCCGGTGGTCAAACGCCTGATCCGCCTGTCGGGGTGGACGATGGGCTACGTCATCGCCAACCAGGTGTCCCTGTACGTGGTGACCAACCTGGCCAACTCCGGCCCGGAGGGAACGGTCGCCACCTACCAGTACGCGTTCGCCTTCTTCCAGCTGCCCCACGGGTTGATCGCGGTCAGCCTGATGACCGCAGTGTTGCCACGGCTGGCCACCGCGTTCGTCGACAGCGACCTCGACGCCTTCCGGGCCAACTTCCGCGAGGGCATGAACGTGCTGTTTACCGTCGTGCTCGCCGCGTCTGCCGGGTACGTCGTCGTCGCCAAACCTGTGGTTCAGGTGGTGTTCGAACGCGGGGCGTTCAGCGCATCGGGCACGGCCGAAACCGCCCGAACCCTCATCGCCTTCGCCGTCGGCCTGCCGGCGTTCTCCGCCTACCTGTATGCCATCCGTGCCTTCCACGCCCGCCAGGACACCCGCACCCCGTTCTGGATCAACGTGCTCGAGAACACCCTCAACATCGTGCTGGCCGTCGTGCTCACCACCCGAACCGCATCCGGGTTGGCCGTCGCTTTCAGCGGCGCCTACCTGATCGCAGCGGTCATCGCCGTGCTCGTGCTGAACCATCACGTCGGCGGCCTGATCGACCGCAACCTGTTCACGATGATGGGCAAGGCGGCCGTCGCTGCGGGCGCGACCGTGCTCGGCGCCCTCATCCCCAGCCTCCCGCCTCTGTCGTCGCTCGACTGGCCCCCGGCACAGCTGCTTCTGCGGGTGGCGTTCGGGGGGATCGCCTTCTTCGTGGCCTTGTCATTCCTGCGCATCGAGGGCCTCGATCGCTACGTGACGGTGCTGCGGCGCAAGCTGACACCGCTGCTGCCCGGTGGGGTCGAACGCCGGTTGGCCACGCTCGGCCGGGGCCCTGCGTCGCCGTCGACGCAGGTCACCCCGGACCCCGATGCCGACACCGGCTCGGCATCCGACACCGGTCCGGCCCCCGGCACGAGCCCGGACCCCGGCTCCGGCTCCGACTCCGGCTCCGGCTCCGGCTCCGGCGCGGAATCGACGACCGACGCGTCGAAGCACTAGCCGGCACCCCTGCGCTTCGACGCCGCGCCGTCAGGCTCTATGCTCGGCGACGTGTTCAAGTCGATTAAGCGCTTCTGGAAGTACCTGACCGCCAAGCTCAACATGAGCTTCGATGAGAAGGCGGACCCCAAGGTCCAGCTGGAACAGGCGATCGCCGAGTCCCAACAGCAGCACAAGCTGCTCGTCGAGCAGGCGGCCTCGGTCGTCGCCAACCAGAAGCAGACCGAGATGCGCCTCGATGCCCGCATGACCGATCTGGAGAAGCTGTCGGCCAACGCCCGCCAAGCGGTGCTGATGGCCGACGAGGCCACCCGCGCCGGCAATGCCGACAAGGCCACCGAGATGACCTCGGCGGCCGAGGCGTTCGCCAACCAGCTGATCGCCCTCGAATCGGAGATCGAGGAGCTCAAGGCCATGCACCTGCAGTCGACCGCAGCGGCCGATCAGGCCAAGACCGCTGTGGCCCAGAACAGCGCCCAGCTGCAGAAGAAGCTGGCCGAGAAGCAGCGCCTGCTGAGCCAACTCGACCAGTCGAAGATGCAGGAACGCATGAACGACGCCATGACCAACCTGTCGGCCACGGTCGGCGACGATGTGCCCACGCTCGACCAGGTGCGGGAGAAGATCGAGGGGCGCTACGCCAAGGCCCAGGGCATGTCGGAGCTGCAGGGCCAGTCGGTCGAATCCAAGATGCTCGAGGTGGAACAGGCCACGCGCAACGTCGAGGCCCAGGCCCGGCTCTCGCAGATCCGCAGCCAGCTCGGCCTCGACACCGGCGCAGCCGATACCGCCGCCACCGAGGGCGGCGACGCTGCGACCGACGATGCCGCCTCCACCGCTCCTTCCCGGCCCGACGAGGCCCCCGGCACCGCCCAGACCCCCGCCGGGTAGCTCAACCGGCCGAACAGCCGCTCGCAGAGCCCTCAGCCTTCGGGGAGCACGACCAGGTCATCTCGATGGATCGCCACCGGCGACACGTCGGCCGGCAGTTCGGCGCTGCGGCGGCCGACGACCGAGTCGAGGACCTCAGCAGGGATACGGCTGATGCCCTTGGCAAATGGCACGCCACTGCGATCGACCACCTCGACCGCGTCGTCGGCGTCGAAGTCACCGCTGGTCGAGACCACCCCTGCCGGCAGCAGCGACGAACCGCCGGACAGCAGTGCTGCGCGTGCCCCGTCGTCCACCATGACGGTGCCGACGGCCCCGACGGCGAATGCGATCCACACCTTGCGCGCCGGCAGCCTGCCCCTGCGGGCCCGCACGGTGGTGCCCACACCGGCGACGCCGGCGACGGCGTCGGCCAGCACCCCCGGCCGCTCGGCGGCTGCGATCACGGTGCGCACACCCGACCAGGTGGCCATCTTGGCGGCGGCCAGCTTGGAGGTCATCCCCCCGGTGCCGCGGTTCGAGCCCGAGCCGCCCGCCAACGCCTCCATCTCCCGGTCGACCTGGGCGATGTCCTCGATCAGCGACGCCGACGAGTCCAACCGGGGGTCGGCGGTTAACAGCCCGGCCTGGTCGGTCAACAGCACGAGAACGTCGGCGGCCAGGGCCTGCGCGAGCAGCGCGGCGATCCGATCGTTGTCGCCGAAGCGCAGCTCGTCGTCGGCCAGGGCATCGTTCTCGTTGACGATGGGCAGTACACCCATCGTCAGCATCGCCTGCAGCGTCGCCCGGGCGTGCAGGTACTTGTCCCGGGCGCCAAAGTCGGCCGGGACGACCAGCAACTGGCCGACGACCGTGTCGTGGGCGTGGGCAAAGATCGAGGCGTAGCGCTCCATCAGGCGCACCTGACCCACCGACGCCACAGCCTGCAGGGCGCGGGGATCTCGGGGACGGGCCGCGCCACTCAGGCCAAGGGCCGGCAGCCCCGCAGCGACGGCACCGGAACTGACCAGCACCACCTCGTGGCCGGCACCCCGCACGGTGGCCACCTCGGCGGCCACCGCCTCGATCGCTTCGCTTCGCAGCTCACCGGCCTCGTCGGTCACCGACGAGGTGCCGATCTTGGCGATCACCCTCATGGCCGCACCCTCACGACAGCACCCTCACGCCAGGTCGTCCTCGCCGTATTCAAAGGACATGGTGCCGATGTGCACCAGGTCGCCCTCCTTGGCGCCCGCCCGGCCCAGCGCCCGGTTCACCCCCAGCTTCTTCAGGCGCCGCTGGGCCTCGGCCAGCGCCCCCGGGTTGGTCAGGTCCGACAGGGCGATCGCCCGTCGGGCCTCCCGGCCGATGACGCGCAGCGATCCGTCGAGCTCCCGCTCCACCCGGATGCCCTCGGGTTCGGGCCGGTGGACCACGTATGCGCTCGGATCCTCGCTGGTCTCCCGGGCCTCTTCGACCGCCCGCCGCATGGCCCCGATCAGCTCCCTCGTGCCCTCGCCGGTCACCCCCGACACCGGCAACCAGCCGTCGACGGCGGCCTCCGCTGCAGCGTCGGGTGCCAGGTCGGCCCGGGCGGCCACCCGGATCTTGGCCCGCTCCAGCAACTCGGGTCGATAATCCAACAGCTCGCCGAGCAGCACGCGCTCCTGTTCGTCGCGGTCGGCCTCGTACATGCGGGCCTCCGGCGGGGCGATGTCGGCCAGGATCACCAGCACCCGCGCCCGTTCGATGTGACGGAGGAAGGCGTGGCCCAGGCCCCGACCGATCGCTGCGCCTTCGATCAGGCCGGGAATGTCGGCGACGACCATTTCGAAGCCATCGTCGGTGCGCACAACGCCCAGGTTGGGGACCAACGTGGTGAACGGGTAGTTGGCGATCTCCGGCTTGGCCGCCGAGATCGCAGCGATCAGCGTGCTCTTCCCGACGTTGGGGAACCCGACCAGCGCCACGTCGGCCATCAGCTTCAGCTCGAGGACCAGGAACTGCTCCTCGGTGTGTTCCCCCTGCTCGGCAAAGTCGGGCGCCCGACGCTGGTTGGAGAGAAACCGTGCATTGCCGTGCCCGCCCCGCCCCCCCTCTCCGGCCAGCCAGCGATCGCCGTGGGCGACGAGGTCGGCGAGCACTTCGCCGTCCCGCGAGCGCACGATCGTGCCCTCGGGCACCGGAACGAACAGGTCTTCCCCGCCGGGGCCGTGTTTGCCCTTGCCCCCGCCGTGGCGGCCGCTGGTCGCCTTCCGGTGCGGATGGTCGCGAAAGGCGAGCAGCGAGGCGACGTTGCGGTTGGCGACAAACCACACGTCACCGCCCCGCCCGCCGTCGCCACCGTCGGGCCCGCCCCTGGGGGTATGGGCCTCTCGCCGAAACGAGACCGCGCCGGCACCACCCTCGCCCGCCTTGACGAACACACCGGTCTCATCGACAAAATCGCTCACCGCACCAGCGTAGGAGCCGACCCGCTCCCGGCCCGCAACGGTCGAGCCCGGCGACGAAAGGTGGACACGACGACGGAGGCGGCGGGTTGGATGTCACCGCGGCTCCCTAGGATCATCCTCCATGAGCACCTCTTCCACGACGGACTCCCAGCCGTCGATCGCCGACGGCGAACGCACCCGTCGCTGGGCGGCCACGATGGGTGGGCACCGCGTCGCCGCCGATCCCGCCGACACACCAGGCCACCCCGCCGACGGCCTCGAAACGGACGCCGAGCAGGTGCGGTCCGCTCACGCGGGCGGCACGCTGCGCATCGCAGCGTCCGACGGCAACCCCTCCCCCACGAAGCGAGCCGACCGCGTCGCCCGCGAACGGGCCGAGCACGCCTGGATGACCGACGGCGCCACCAGGGCGCACGGCGCCGGCGACCGGCTCCGCCCCGAGGAACCCGACGCCGAGCGGACCTGTTTCGAACGCGACCGTGACCGCATCCTGCACTCCTCCGCCTTTCGTCGCCTGGCCGGCAAGACGCAGGTGTTCATCTTCCCCGACGACCACCAGCGCACCCGACTGACCCACGCCCTCGAGGTGGCCCAGGTGGCGGTGGCGATCGCCGGGGCTCTGCGGCTCAACGTGGCGCTCACCGAGGCGATCGCGCTCGGCCACGACTGTGGGCACGGCCCCGGGGGGCACGCCTCCGAGGATGCGCTCAGCCCGTATGTCAGCGAGGGCTACGACCACGCCGTCTGGGGCGCAAACGAGGTGCTTCTACCTCTCAACCTGTGCGCCCAGACGCTCGACGGGGTCCGCAACCACAGTTGGTCACGACCGCGGCCGGCCACGCCCGAGGGCCTCGTCGTCAGCTGGGCCGATCGCATTGCCTATACCGCCCACGACTTCGAGGATGCGGTCTCGGCCGGCATCGTCGACCGCTCGGCCCTACCCCAACAGGTCGCGGCCTACGGCAGCGGGGTCCGCTCCGGACAGCTGCGGGCCTTCATCGCCGACGTCATCGAGGTGGGGCGCAGCTGCGGGGTGATCGCGATGACCGGCCAGGCCGCCGATGCCCTCGCTGCCTTCCGGCGCTTCAACTACGACAACATCTACCTGCGACCGGCTTCGGTGGCGGCGGGCGACTCGGTGGTGAGCATCCTGTCCGCACTGGTCGAGTACTACGCCGACCGTCCGGGAATGCTGCCCGTCGATCTCTTCGGCAACGATGCCGCAGAGCGGGGCCAATCCGGCGCACGGCCCGCGGCCGGCTCGACCGAGGCGACGAGGGCGGCCGTGCGCTGGGTGGGGGGCATGACCGACCGCTACGCCTGTGGTCAGGCCCTTGCCAGGCTCGGCTGGGACCCGGCCAAGCTGCCCACCGGGATCGACACCCTTGGGCTTCGCTAAGCGTGACCGGTGGCGCAACCCCTACCTCACCGGATCATCTCAACCTCAACACCGAGCGTCGCGTACGTCGCTGCAGCGCGGTTGTCTCGGCTGATTAGGCCGAGCCCATTGTCGAGGGCGGCCAGCGCAACCAAGCCGTCGTAGACGGCGCCTCCAGCTATGCCCAACTTCGCCAACGTCGTGTGCATCGTTGCTGCAGACTCTGGAGCCAGGAGCGCCGGTGCTCCAAAGGTCGCTGCAATCACGGTGGCAGCGTCGTGCGCCGCCAGCCGTGCGTCCCCCGGGAGCCGGGTCAGCACGCTGTAGGTCTCAGCCAAGGAGTGCCCGGTGAGCACAAGCGACCTGCCGACAAGGGCCCCTCGAACCTGCCGGTGGGACGTGTGAGCCTGCATGATCAGGGGGACGGCGACGCTCGTATCCACGGCGACTTCCACTCATCATCTCCGTCCCGCATCGATCAGGCCAAGCACCGTGTCATCATCGATGACGGTGTCCGACCCGGCGACCAACTGTCCGTCCACCGTCTGCAACCGAGCCGTCCTGCCTTGGGGAACGAGCTGAAGGCCAGGACCGTACAGGCTGATGTCGACCGTCGAGCCAGCCTCGAGCCCGAGCGCTTCTCGCAGTGGCTTCGGCACGACGAGGCGTCCAACAGCGTCAATGGTTGCTTCCATTCCCATGACGCTACCAGTCAGTTCCCAATTTCACATGCCACATTTCGGGCCGGGGCGGGCCGTGTTGATCACGACGAGGCCACCGGTCAGTCGGTCGGCGTGTCCTCAGGACCCACCGCGTCGTCGGTGAGATCAACGCCGGGGATCTGCAGTTGTGGGTTCATGCCGGCGAAGGCGCCGCGAGCCCGCTCGGCGGCCATGGCGATCCAGTCGTCACCGGTGAACACCCAAAATCGACGTTGCAGCACGGCCGACCACACGAGGTCGGCCACGTCGGTCGGTTCCATGCCCGACTCGATCAGCTGGCTGACCACGTCACCCATTCCGCTCGCCGCCGCGTCCCCCTCGCCTGCCTCGGCGAACGATGTCGGCCCGCCGTGCCGCGCCGGCCGGTTTCGGCCGGCCTCGTGGATGCGGGTGCGCACCCAACCGGGGCAGAGCACCGAGGCGCCAACCTCCGGGTGGGTAAACGACAGCTCGTGGTACAGCGCCTCGGACAGGGCCACCACGCCGTGCTTGGACACCGAATAGGGAGACATGAACGGCGGCGAGGTCAGCCCCGCCATCGACGCGGTGTTGACGATGTGGCCGCCGCCCGATCCGACGATCAGCGGTACGAACGTCCGTACTCCGTAGACGACGCCCCACAGGTTGACCTCCATCACCCATTGCCAGTCGGCCAACGGCACCTCCCAGGAGAGTCCACCCGCCGACACCCCGGCGTTGTTGCACACCAGATGCACGCCACCGAATGCGTCCATCGTGGCCTCCCCGAGCGCCGCAACGTCGTCGGCCGACGCAACATCGACCGCGATCGGTATCGCACGGGCGCCGCCGACCAGCACGCCATCCTCGGTGAGGTGGGTGGCCACGTCGGCGGCCGCGACCGCGTCGACGTCGGCGACGACCACCGACATGGCCGCCTCGGCGAAGCGTCGGCACAGCGCCGCCCCGATGCCCGACCCGCCGCCGGTGACCACGGCCACCTTCCCCGCCCAATCACTTGCGTCGGTCATGAGTTCCCCCTCGGCCGGACTGTACCGAACCGACGGTGACCGATGGCGAGAAGGCGGCGATTCGAGTCGCACCAAAACGGACGTGACCCGAGAGGATCAACTCTCGGGCCACGCTCGAAACCAGAATCGCCGAAGGCGAGGGGTTTAGTACTTGTAGTGGTCGGGCTTGTAGGGCCCGTCCTTGGGGATCTCCAGGTACTTGGACTGGTCGTCGGTCAGCGTCGTCAGGCGCACGCCGAGGGCGTCCAGGTGGTAGCGGGCGACGTCCTCGTCGAGCTGCTTGGGCAGACGGTGCACGCCCAGCGGGTAGTTCTCAATCGACTGGTGCAGCTCCATCTGGGCCAGCACCTGGTTGGAGAACGAGCAGCTCATCACGAAGCTGGGGTGGCCGGTGGCATTACCCAGGTTGAGCAGGCGCCCCTCGGACAACATGATGATCGAGTGCCCGTCGGGCCAGGTGAACTCGTCGACCTGCGGCTTGACGGTCACCCGCTGAATGTCGGAGCTGCGCAGCAGCCCGGACATGTCGATCTCGTTGTCGAAGTGGCCGATGTTGCCGACGATCGCCTGGTGCTTCATGGCGGCCATGTGATCGAGGGTGATCACGTTCTTGTTGCCGGTGGAGGAGATGAAGATGTCGGCGGTGCCGATCACGTCCTCGAGGCGGGCGACCTGGAAGCCCTCCATGGCGGCCTGCAGCGCGCAGATCGGGTCGATCTCGGTGATGATCACCCGGGCGCCCTGGCCCTTGAACGACTGGGCGCAGCCCTTGCCGACGTCGCCGTACCCGGCGACGACTGCGGTCTTGCCGCCGAGCATCACGTCGACGGCGCGGTTGATGCCGTCGATCAGGCTGTGACGGCAGCCGTACAGGTTGTCGAACTTGGACTTGGTGACCGAGTCGTTGACGTTGATCGCCGGGAACAGCAGCTCGCCGGACTCGAACATCTGGTACAGCCGGTGCACCCCGGTGGTGGTCTCCTCGGTGACGCCGTTGATGCCGGCACCGATCTTGGTCCAGCGGTTGGTGTCCTCGGCCAGCGACGCCTTGAGCGAGGCCAGGATGACCTTCCACTCGTCGGGGTCGTCCTCGTCGGCCTCGGGCACCTCACCCGCGGCCTCGTACTTGGTGCCGTTGTGCACGTACAGGGTGGCGTCGCCGCCGTCGTCGAGGATCATGTTGGGGCCACCGGTCTCGGTGCCGGGCCAACGCAGCGCCTGCTCGGTGCACCACCAGTACTCCTCGAGCGTCTCGCCCTTCCATGCGAACACCGGCACACCGTCGGGGGCGTCGGGGGTGCCGTTGGGGCCGACGGCGATCGCGGCGGCGGCGTGGTCCTGGGTGGAGAAGATGTTGCAGCTGGCCCAGCGCACCTCGGCGCCCAGGGCGGTCAGCGTCTCGATCAGCACTGCGGTCTGGATCGTCATGTGCAACGAGCCGGTGATCTGCGCGCCCTTCAGCGGCGCCTCGTCGGTGAACAGGGCGCGGATGGCCATCAGGCCGGGCATCTCGTGTTCGGCCAGCTCGATCTCCTTGCGGCCAAATCCGGCCAGCGAGAGATCGGCAACCTTGTAGTCGTCGGGGGTCAGCATGTAAGTCTCCTCATGATTGCGAATGGGTGCGCAACGACGTCGAATCGGTGCGGGGTTGGTCGGGCAGGCGGCGAACCACCTAGTTGGCCAGGTAGGCCTTCAGGTCGGCGATGGCAGGGATCGGGCCAGGATCGACGCCGGCTTCCACCGCCATCCACAGGCTGACCAGGTCGCCGAACGCTGCCAGATCGTAGAAGCGGGCCAGCGCCGAGTCACCTTTGGCCCGCACCTCGAAGATCTCAGCGACCACCTCGGCGGTGATCTGGGCGAGAAAATCGAAGCGGCGGGCGACGTTGGGGTGCTCACCGTCGTGGCGCAGGTACACCATCGAGTTGACCTGGCGGGTGACGTCGCCGTGTTGGCCCCAGGCGCAGATCTCGTTGTGGCACACCTCGGGGACGCTGCCCCAGTAGGCGGGTGCCTTGGCGTTCTCGTTGACCTGGGCCTTCCAACGGTAGGCGGCAAGTTCGCCGACCCGTCCGCCCCCGTAGATGATCGGCTGGGTGCGCTCGATCCGGCGTGCCAGGGTACGGGCGTCGTTGACGGTGCCCTGCGTGAAGCCGGCGTTGGCCTCCAGCCGTGCGGCGGCCGCCTCGATCGCCGAGTCGACCGCGCCGGCGGTGTGGTCCATCAGGCCCATCCGGGTGGCGAGCACGATCGGCGCCAGGCCGACGGCGCCGATCGCCGCACGCGGCAACGGGATACCGTCGGGAAGGCCACAGACCGCGCCCCCAGCGGCAGACACCATCTCACCCAGCCGGCCTCCGGTGGTCACTGCGACCACCGGGGCGCCGGCGGCGATGGCGGCCTCGGTGGCAACGACGGTCTCCTCCGTCCCGCCCGAGAAGGACACCGCCATCACGAGGGTGTTAGGCCCCACGTACGCCGGCAGCTCGTAGTGACGGCTGACGTCGATGGGTACCCGTCCGTGGTCGGTGGCCACCAGCGACACGACATCGCCCGAGATACCCGATCCGCCCATGCCCACCATCAGCAACGAGGTGATCTTGGACGCGTCGGGAAGCCCGTCGACGGCCGACGCGATTTCGACCGCAGCGGCCATCTGGTCGGGCAATCCGAACGCCGCGTCGAACATGCCGACCGTGTCGAGCACCAAGGCGTCGGGCGAGCTCACTGACCGGAGGTTTCGGGGAAGGTGGGCGAGATGCCGTCAGCGTCGATCTTGGCCGTGATGCGTTCGGCCTCGGCGGCGTCGACGGTCTCGGCCTCCTCGATCAACATGATCGGGATGTCGTCGGTGATGTGGTAGCGGCGGGTGAGGCGCGGGTTGTACAACGCGTTCTCATCTTCCAGGTAGTACAGGGGGCCTTTGTCCTCGGGACAGGCCAGCACCTCCAAAAGCACGGGGGAGAGCGCCATGTGGTTGGCTCCTTTCAGGGTCGTCTCAGTGTGATGGAACGGTAGATCACGATTCCTTGCCTCGAATCAGCGTCAAAACCTCGGCGGAATGCTCGGCGACCGCCTCGTCGTCGGCCGCCTCCAAGTTGAGCCGCAACAGCGGTTCGGTGTTGGAGGACCGAAGGTTGAACCACCAATCACCCAAATCGACGGTGAGGCCGTCGAGATGATCGCGGTCGGCACCCATGTAGGCCTCCTCGACCCGGGCCATCGTTCCGATCGGGTCGGCGACCACCGAGTTGATTTCGCCGGATGCGGCGTAGCGCTCGAAGGGTTGGCGCAGCTCCGAGAGGGGTTGACCGCTGCGGGACATTTCGGCGAGAACGACCATGGCGGCGATCAGGCCGGAGTCGGCCCGGTAGTTGTCGGCAAAGTAATAGTGGGCCGAATGCTCGCCGCCGAAGAGGGCGTCGTGCTCGGCCATGACCGCCTTGATGTAGCTGTGTCCAACCCGGGTGCGAACGGCGACGCCGCCCCCCTCGGCGATCACCTCCGGCACCGCCTTCGAGACGATCAGATTGTGAATGATCGTCGCACCGGGGTGTTCGCGCAGCATGGCGGCGGCGATGATCGCCGTCGTTGTCGAACCCGACAGACCCTGGCCCTGCTCGTCGACCAGGAACACGCGGTCGGCATCACCGTCGAAGGCCAGGCCCACATCAGCACCCACCTCGAGCACCCGGGCCCGGAGGTCGGCCTGATTCTCGGGCTGCAGCGGGTCGGCGGGGTGGTTGGGGAAGCTGCCGTCGAGCTCGCCGTACATCACCTCCAGCTTCGGGTTGAGGCCCTCGAACGCTGCGGGCACGACCAGGCCACCCATGCCGTTGGCAACGTCGGCGACCACCGAGAGGGGGCTGAGGCGGTCGACGTCGACGAAGCTGCGCACGTGGTCAACAAACTGCTCGAGCACGTCGGCGGTCGTCACCACACCGGGCTCGCCCATGGGCTCCAGGTCGGCGCGAGCGTCGTCGCGAACCCGATCGAGGCCGCTGTCGAGCCCCAGGGGACGCGCCCCGGAGCGACAGAACTTGATGCCGTTGTATCCCGCAGGATTGTGCGACGCCGTGAACATGGCCGCCGGTGCGTCCATCGACCCGCTGGCGAAGTACACCTCGTCGGTGGAACACAGGCCGAGGTCGACGACATCGAGGCCTTGGCTGGTCACCCCGCGAGCGAACGCTGCGACGAAGCCGGGTCCGCTCGGGCGCATGTCGCGCCCGACGAGGACCCGAGACGGGGCCACCTCGCCCTCGGTCCCGCCGATGAGAAACCGGGCGTACGAAGCGCCGATCCGCTCGACCAGCGGCTCATCGAGCTGGTCGGGAACCAGGCCTCGCACGTCGTAGGCCTTAAAGATGCCGTCCAAGTCTGCCACGGGCGGCAACACTAGTGCTGAGCCGGGGTGACGACCCACGTGGCGGGCCGTCACGATCAGCGGTCGTCCCCCTGCCCGGGGTCGTCGGCGACGTCTGCCGGTGCCTGCGCCTCGACAATCCAATCGGGCGATGGCTCCAACGTGGCGTCGGGGTCACGGCGGCCCGAGGGCCCGGCGGACTCCGGTGTCGCGTCGGGCCCCGGCATTTTGCGGCGGCTCGATGACCCCTTCCTCGTCCACGGCCAGGCGCGTGCGTAGTACTGCCTGGCGGTCGGCGCCCCGGGATCGCTCGTCTCGGCGTCATAGGCGAACTGCCAGGCCCGCCGAAAGCGGGGAAGCTTCAGCGCGAGCAGCGCGACGACGATCACCAGGCCGAGCAGCGACAGCGCCGCGCCCAGCACCTCCACCCAACTGCGCCCGTAGGTCAAGGTGACGTCGTTCTTGGTGGGCACGACGACCATCAGGTTGGGTGCGACGCGATAGGGGCCCTCGGCCCCCTCGGCCCGCCAGTTGGGAAAGTAGCTCATCTTGACCAGGACCGGCTTGCCCACCTCGTCGACGGTGAACGACATCGACTGCTGCTCGACGACGATGTCGCTCACCTCGGCCGGGGTCACCGGTTCGCTCGGCTCGACCCCGTCGCAGACTCGCCCGTAGGGCTCGTCCACGCTCACCTCACCAGGCCGCTTCCCGCAGGACACGCGTGTCCACTCCTTCGGCCCGTCGGCGGCAAGGAACGTGGACCAGGCGCCGGAATCGTTGTACCAAGCGACGGTCGGGTCCAGCCAGGCCTCGTGGTTGGAGGCGACGTCGTCCATCACGACCGGCTGGTGGTCCAGGCCGCTCACCAGCTCGGAGTTGGCCACCTCGAAGATAACCCACGGCTGTTGTTCAACCTCGGTGTCGTCGGCGAGCCCCTGCGAGGGAACCTCCGCCACCTCGGTGAGCATCGCGTCGGGCCCCTCGGTGAGCGCCCGGGCCTGGTCGGTGGCCGCCTTGCTGCGGCTGAGGTAGTACTTCACGCCATACAGCTGGAGGCGCTTGACACCCTCCTCGACGTTGAGGCCCTGATAGGGCATGTTGCGCATCGCGCGGGACGGAACGGCGGAGAGGAGCGCCTGGTTGAGGAAGTGGAACGGCGTGGTCATCGACGCCTCGAAGTACAGGCCCTCCATCGAGCCGATGCAGCCGTCGGTGAAGTAGGGCAACATCATCGGAGCCATGGGCGTGCCGTAATCACCGAGCTCGTCGTAGTACTCCCACATCGCCCGACCGCAACCCCGCTCCTCGCCGATGCGGCGCATCGTCGTTATCAGGTTGGAGAACTCCGGGTACCGGTCCTTGGCCTCGAGACCAGCGAAGTTCCAGGTTGCCCAGCTGCTGGCCACGTTGGATTGGGTGGACAGGAAGGGGCCGAACTGACGGCCGTCGAGCTGGGTCACCGAGGTCTGGCTGACGACGACGGTCGAGGCGTTCACGACGGTGGACTTGGCGGTGGGTGGCAGCCCCAACGGGAGCGCGACCGCCAGGAACACCGTGATCACCGATGCTCCGGCGAGCACCCCGGTTGCGGCAGTCCGCCAGTGCGGTTGCGACGCAACGAAGGACGCCAGGGCGCCGATCAGCAACGTGACGCCCACGGCCGCGAGCAGGTCGAGCGACAGGATATAGAACGGCAGGACCCGGGCGTTCCAGAACCGTCCCTGCGGCAAAACCAGGAACATGCAGGCGCCGAGGACGGTCCAGACGAGGAAGGTGAGGCCGGCCCGGTTGGCTTTGACGATGCTGAGCACCGCCCCTATGACCGCCAGGCCAATGATGATCTGGTGGTAGGGCATCGTGTTGGGAAGCAGGTACTGCCAGAAAGTGGCCGGCTTGTCATCGATAGGCGGGCCGAGCCTCTCCCAGCCCATATCGTTGAGGTAGGCGCGCCGCAGGAAAAACGGCACGATCCAGAACGACGCCAGCAACGTGCCGGACACCCCGACGGTGGCCACCCAGGCGAGCTGACGCCACCCAAAGCGCAGCACCCACAGTGCGAGGGCGCCGGCGATGGCGTAGGACGTCGGAATGACGTGACAGGTGGCGACCAGGCCGAACAGAACGACCGCCAACGACGCATGGCGGCCGGTCTCCAGGCCGCGGGCGACGACGCCGAGGAAGACCAGCGCCAAGGCGAGCGCGATCGAGAACGAAAATTCCCCCGCCATCGTCGACGCCGCGTTGCCGCCGTAGATCGTGAAGTGCGAGTCCCAGACGAAGACCAGCGCGGCCATCACCATCATCATCGGGCCGGGAAAGCGCAGCCGCAGCGAGGTGCCCAGAAAGTACGCAGCCCAGGGCATCGCCAGCAACCCCGACACCGTCACCAGCTTGAACGCGACGTTGGGGTCGAGGTCGATGCACAGCGGGATGATCACCACCGCTGCGACGACCATCGCCGCCCGTGCCAGCCGATGGGTAAAAAGCGACCAGCCGTAGACGAGGGCGCCGACGCTGAGGGCCAGCAGCGGGATCCCCACCAACGGGGGAAGGCCAACGTCGAGTGCGACGATCGCCAGCGCCGGCACGACCATGTAGAAGGTGTAGACGGGGAACCCGGCGTACCAGTCCTGGCTCCAGCCCGACAGCCGGAACGACGCCAACAGGGTGTCCTTCAGGTAGGCGGGACCCCACACGTGGGCGCCCATGTCCCCACCGGTCGGGGTGGCGCGCGACCACAGCCCGCCGGCCCGGTTGAGGGACACGAAGATGAAGACGGTCGCCGCCGTCAGCACCGCGTAGTTGGCCGCCTGCGCCGGCGAAAAGCCCCCGGGCCAGCGGCGACCGATCGACGGCTTGGCGGAACGACCGGCGCTCGGGCCGGCGCCACCCGAGCGCCCATCGGCCAGGGGTGTCGGTTCGGACAGACCGGCGTGGTCGGTGAGGTGCCCGGGCGCGGGGGAATCAGCCAGGTCGGTCATCGCCCCATGGTGCCATGACGGCACACCAACTCCTCATCGACGAGCGGGCGAACTATCCGGCCAACAGCGGAGTTGAGACGCCCCACAGCACCAGCAGGCTGCACAGGTTGAACACCCCGTGGGTAACGATGGATGCGCCCAGCCGATCAAATCGCCAGGTGAGGGTGCCGAGCACCACCCCGACCAGCACCAGACCGGGCACCTGGATCAGGTCGGCACCGGAGTTGATGTGGCTGAGGGCGAAAAACACCGCCACCGCCCCGATGCCGATCGCCGCACCCAACGCGCTGCGCCGGTTGACACACGGTGCGGCCGTGCCGCCCGCCAGTTCGACCGCAGTGCGCTGGGCGACGCCGCGGTAGTAAAGCTCCTCGACCAACGGCGCGCCCACCGACACCATCACGACCAGCGTCACCTTGCCGAGTACGCCAGGCGACGCCTCGACCAGCTTGCGGGCCGACTCGGACGGGTCTCCCGAGACACCGACGCTGTCGAGCGCCCGGTACAGCAGGTTCACGCCCCAGTGCAGGCCAAAGCCGGCGACCAGACCGACCAGGGCGTCGGGGGGCTTGAAACCCCAGCGCACGAAGGGCCCGAACCGCTCTCCCTCCCGGCGGGAGATCCAGTACAACCCCCCGACCGTCGCCGCCCAGAACGGCACCTGGGTGATCACCAGGCGTGCCGGGTCGAGCTGTGCGCCCTCGCCGAGGAAGGGCGCTGCGATCACTCCAGCGATCAGCCGCGACCCCAGCCACAGGGCTGCGAGCCAGACCAGACGCGTCAGCACGGGGTCGGGGGTGGGCTTGGCGGCCTCCCGGCGCGAACGTTGGTTCATCGGTTGAGCTAACCGACGGCGAGCTGGGAAACCACGGCATCGCTTCTGCGGCGGTCGACCACCCGCCATCCCTTGGGCACGGTCACGGCGTCGGCGTGCAGCTCGCACAGGTCGTGCACCATCGGATGGGAATCCACCGTGAGGTCGTCCAACCACACCGACCCGGACTCATAGGCATACGACAGGGTGGCCGCTGCCACCTTTGAGCAGTAGGGGCGGGCACATATTCTGCTCCCGGTGCGACTCATGTTCACACCGTACCGGCCGGGGACGAGCAGCTCATGGACCCTCTCGTGACCACGATTACCTGGGATCCCCCACAGTGTGCCGGGGCGTGCGTCGCCGATGGTGGTGGCACCCCGTAGACTGCCTGCGATGCCAGAGCAGACCCGACCTCCGCAGCCCTCAGGCCAGGGCCCCCAACGTCAGGGCTCCGGTGGCTCGTCCCCGAGTGGCTTCCTCGGCGGCAAGCTTCCGAGCTGGTCGATGTTCGTCCTGCTCGCGATCGTCATCGGCTCGGTGTTGTACTTCTCGAGCGCCGAGGCACCCTCCGATGAGCTGCGGTACGACCAGCTGGTCGCCCAGGTCAAGCAGGACAAAGTGAAGTCCATCACCTGGGACAACACCACCGGCAAGATCGAGGGCACCTTCAAGGGCGACGGTGACAAGACCTTCACGTCGACCGGCCCGGCCGAGAACCCGCAGGACCTCGAGGTCCTCCTGAGGGACAACAACGTCGAGTACACCTTCGAGACTCCCCAGCAGAGCGGCCTGCTGTCGCTGCTCTCGATCATCTTGCCCTTCGCCCTGATCCTCGGTTTCTTCGCCTGGATGCAGCGCCGTGCGTCGGGCCAGATGTCGGGCGTCATGTCGATCGGTCGCTCCAAGGCCAAGACCTACTCGTCCGAGCGTCCGGGCACGACCTTCGCCGATGTCGCCGGATACGACGGCGTCAAGATGGAGATCCGGGAGGTCGTCGACTTCCTCAAGGAGCCGGACCGCTTCGCAGCGATCGGTGCCCGCGTGCCCAAGGGCGTGCTGCTGGTCGGCCCGCCGGGCACCGGTAAGACCCTGATTGCCCGGGCGGTCGCCGGCGAGGCCGGGGTGCCCTTCATGTCGGTCACCGGTTCGGACTTCATGGAGATGTTCGTCGGCGTCGGCGCCAGCCGGGTGCGCGATCTGTTCGAATCGGCCCGCAAGGCCGGACGGGCGATCATCTTCGTCGACGAAATCGACTCGATCGGCCGCAAGCGTGGGGCCGGCATGGGCGGCGGGCACGACGAGCGGGAGCAGACGCTCAACCAAATGCTCAGCGAGATGGACGGCTTCGAGGCCACCGAGGGCATCGTCATGATGGCGGCGACCAACCGCCCCGACATCCTCGATCCCGCCCTGCTGCGTCCCGGCCGCTTCGACCGTCAGGTCGTCGTACCGTTGCCCGAGCTCGAGGATCGGCGCCGCATCCTCGAGGTGCACGTCAAGGCCAAGAAGATGTCGCCGGACGTCGACCTCAACCTGGTCGCCCGCGGCACTCCTGGCATGTCCGGCGCCGATCTGGCCAACCTGGTCAACGAGGCCGCCCTCTTCGCCGTGCGCGAAGGCGCCTCCGAGATCCATGCCCACCACTTCGAGGACGCCCGTGACCGGGTGATGATGGGCCAGCGGCGCGAGTCGATGGTGCTCAGCGACACCGAAAAGGAAGCGATCGCCTACCACGAGGCCGGCCACGCGGTGTGCGCTGCGGTGCTCCCCGAAATGGATCCGCTGCACAAGGTGACGATCATCCCGGCCGGCATGGCGTTGGGCGTCACGATGACGCTGCCCGACGAGGAACGCCACATCCACCGCCAGAACTTCATCGAGGACCGCCTGGTGATGATGCTCGGCGGTCGCACCGCCGAGGAGATCACGTTCGAGATGGTGTCGACCGGCGCCGCCGACGACCTGGTCAAGGCCACCCAGCTCGCCCATTCGATGGTGAAGGAATGGGGCATGTCCGAGCGGGTTGGGCCGATGGCCTGGGGATCCCAGGGCGCCGTGTTCCTCGGCGACGACCTGATGAGCACCAAGGAGTACTCCGACGAGATGGCCCGGGTCATCGACGAGGAGACCGAGAAGATCCTGCGTCGAGCCCAGAGCCGATGCCGCGAGCTGCTGCGCACCGAGCGCAACGGCCTGGATCTGGTCGCCCGCCAGCTGCTCGAGCACGAAACGATCGACGGTGCCGAGGTGCTGCGCCTGGTGAAGGTTGGACGCACCGGCGAACCGGGCCACCCGCCCGACCCTGGTTCGGCCCCGCCAGCCGATTACCTCGGCAGCTTCACCGCCAGCGAGCCCGCAAGCGACTCGGTCGTTGGCTCGGGCGATGATCGATCCGACACCCCGTCCCACGACACCGCCGAGGTGCACTGAGGGCTTCGCCGGCAGGGCCAACCTGTCGGCGTACACCACGGGGGCTGTGATGGCGTTCTTCGCGCTTCACGGCGTTCCGCGGCATTCCGGACAACACGGCGCTAGGGTCGCCTCGTCCGGTCAAGAACACTGAGAGAGGCTATGACCATGCGTGTACGAACCCACTCGCCGCTTGTCGGCGCACTGATCGGCGGGCTGGCGGCATTCTCGCTGGTGGCCGCCGGCTGCGGAAACGACACCGACGAAGCGGCCGGTGACGACGTGGTGCAGGAGAGCGACTTTGTGTTCGAATCCGTGACGGCGCCCGGCCAGGGCGCCTTTACCGCTCCCGTCGACGTCGCACCGGACACCGGTCCGGTCTTCCAGGGCTTTGCCGGCGCCCGGCAAGGCGGCGGCTGCGACAAGGAAATGCTGAAGGACGAACTCGATCAGCGTCCGGAGGCCAAGGCCGCCTATGCCGAGGTGTTGGGCATGAGTCAGGACGATGTCGATGGTTACATCGACACCCTGGAGCCGCAGGTGCTGGGCGAGGACACGAAGTTCACCAACCACGGTTTGAACGATCAGGGCAAGCCGTTCCCGGTCGCGTCAAACCTCGAGGCCGGAACAGCGGTGCTCGTCGACAAGGACGACTCGGGCAAGTCGGGCGGCCCACGACCGGTGACCCGCTGCCGGTGTGGCAACCCGCTGCTCCCAGCACCCGAGATCGGCGCCAAGCGGCCCGAGTGGGTCACCACCACCACCGGCGATCCGACGACGTCCTCATCCTCGACCAGCAGTTCCTCGACCAGCAGTTCAACCACCACCAGTTCCTCGTCGACCTCCTCGTCGACCTCCACGTCATCGACGACGTCATCGATCCCCGACGATGAGACCACGACATCTGGTGACACGGACGGCGGCGGTGACAGCGGTGACGGCACGGCGACGGATGGCCCCGCCACCGCCACCGACACCGGCGGCGGCGTCGTCGACGGCGCGTCCGACCAGGGAACAGCGCCCAACGGGGACAGCCCCGCCACGGACGACCAGGTCACGATCGCAAACGGCTAGCCCTCCGGGCCTTCAATCGCTGCCCGGGCCGCCGCGACCGCGTCCCACAACTGGATCGTCTGCACCGGTCCGAGGAAGCTGTCGACCACCGTGCCGTGCGCATCGGCGATGATCGTGGTCGGCACCCCATCGATGCGGTACTTGGCATGGGTCTCGGCCTGATCTTGCACGGGGACCGCCGCCACGGCGACCTCGGGCGAGTCCAATGGGGCGGCCCGCTCGACGACACCGGCGCAGCTGTCACAGGTCTCCGAGGTGAACACCGCCACCAGCCACGGCCGCTCGGGGTGCTCGAAGTCGTTGCGCGCCACCCGCCCAGGCACGGTGAACCCGCTCGGGGTCGGGGCGGCATCACCACCGACGCGGCGGGACGCGATCGCCACCCCGATCGTCACCGCCACGATGACGGCGACGATCACCAGCTGAACGATCACCTCAACCCGACGATCCGACGACGTCGGCCAGCGACACGACCGTGCTCGCATCGGGTATGGCGGGTCCCGAGGAGTAGTCGCCGGCAGCGGCGCTGACCAACCGTTGCTCAACCTGTACCGGAGCCGTCGACCGCAACTCGACCAACGCTGCCGCAGGCAGCTTGAGGCTGCGGAGGTCGATGGCCAGCTGGCCTCCGGCCTCGATCTTGAAGTCGTCAAGACCTTCGGCCGCCTCCACCTTGCCGTCCCCGTGGACGAGCAACTTGATCGACGCCGAGTCGGTGCTGGACGGGTTGTCGACCAACAGCCAGCCCTCATCGTCGCCGGACAGCGTGATGCCACCGGACCACCAGCGGTCGGCGGCCAGGGGCATGCCCGGTGAGATACTGATGCCGGTGGCCGGCTTGGGACGCAGCTGGTCGCCGGACGCCGTGGAGTCCTTGCGCTCATCCACGCTCACCAGCACCCGAGCGCTGGCCACGCCCCGGTCGGCGATCACCAACCCGTGGTGGAACCCCTCTGGGGGGATTCGCTGTTCCTGGTCGAGCGAGATGGTCTCGGCGCGGCCCGGCGGGATCACCTTGGCCAGCGGCTCGATCCCGTCACGCGGCTGCCCGTACGGCGTGATCCAGATCGGCTGGACGTCGGCGTTCTGATCCGATGGGTTCAACACCACGTACTGCTCGATCACCCCACCTTGGGTGAACCCGTCGACGAACCCGGCATGGGTGGTCGCTTGCGGGCTACCCGACACGAGCGCCACGCCTCGTCGTTTCACCGGCTGCTCGCCGATCTCCTCCTTGTCCACCTTGCCGTCGCCGCCCTCGCCCGAGGACAGGTTGAACTCCAGGTTGTCCTTCGAGAACGTCTGCACCACCTCGGCGATCAGCAGCCCGGATCTGGACCGCACGCTCACCGACAGGCGGTCCCGGCGGGGGGCACGCTCGTTGAGGTTGATCACCTTCACCTGACCGGGGGCAACGCTCTCACCGCTGAGCTCTGCGGGAACCCGCACGTACTCGGTGGTCGACAGCGTGACGTCAACGCTCACCGCAACCGGGTAGGGGTTGAACAGAAACAGCCGGGCCGTGGCGTCCTTCTCGGTGTTGACGTACGGGAAGTCCCACGAGCCCGACGGGCGGGAGGTGCACGGCGCCTGTGAGCTGCCCGTGCCGTTGGTCAGCCGGTGGGAGACGACCACCTCGCCGGAGCGAACCTCGACGACAACCGCCGCCGACGACTCCTTCGACAAGGTGGACGCATCGAAGACGACCACGCTGTTGGCGGCCACCTCCAGCTTCTGAGGGGGTTGCACCTTGGCCTTCGTGTTCAGCGGGACGGCCCGCAGCTCGACGTTGACAGGCTCGTCGGAGCCGTTGGAAATCAGCACCTCATGTTTGCTGCTGCCGGCCTCCAACACCCGGGTGGCCGCGCAGTACCAGGTCGAGTCGAGCGTCCCGGCGGGGTCGGCGGTCACCATCTCGTTGAGGAGGCCGAGGCGCTGTTCCACCTGCTCCCCGGCAGAGTCCGCCCGTCGACCGTCCAAGCTGACGGCGGACAGTGCGGCCAGCACCGCCAACACCGCGGTGATCACGCCCATTCGGACAAACTTCACGGCCGCTCCTCGTTCGGGTCGTCACCGGTTGGCTCTCGCTCCTCGCCCGGTGTGCGGCCCTCCTCGCCGTTGCGACGGGAGCGACGGCGTCGCACGACCGGCGGCGGTGCTTCCTCGTCTGTATCGCCCGTCTCCGACACCGCCGGGCCACCTGCCGGCTGGGCCGCATCTGGCTCGTCAGCGTCGCGCTCATCGGGCTCATCGTCTTGACGGCCGCGCACCAACCGCAGCCGTGGCCGCTGGCGGCGCCCGCGCCCGCTGCCTGCCGGATGGTCCTCAGAACCGGCGACGGCTGCATCCTCGTCGCCAGGCCCTTCAGCGTCGGAGCCCCCGCCGCCGAACGGGATGACATCGGGCTGCTCCTCCCCGGACGGCTCGACGACGGCCTCGGTCTCGGTTTCGGTTTCGGTTTCGCCGGGCAACACGACGTTGCGGCGACGACGACGACGGCGGCGCACCGCCGGCGGCTCGGCCATCCACTCGGGCTCCAGCTCGCCGGGGTCCCACTCGGCCTTGTCGTCGAGCAGTTGGGGCTCGTCGGCCAGCCCGGTGTCCTCATCGCCCTCGGTCGTGGCACGTCGGTCGGCCTCCGACGTCTCCCGGGTAACGGTCTCGGGCGGGGCAGCCGGCGCAGCCTCGGGCCGAACCTCGGGCGCAGCCTCGTCGTCCCCATCCCGAGGGGTGGGTCGAGCCGGGCCGTCCGGCGTCGTTGGGCCGTCACGATCGGAAGCCACGGGCGCAGGGCGAGCAGCATCCGGCTTGGCATCGGCGTCGAACCCCGGTTGCGCTTCCTCACCGAGGCCCGCTGGGGCACCGCTGTCGAGGCTCGGCTCCTCGTCGTCATCGAAGGACCCGTCGCTCTCGGGCGGCTCGTAGAGCTCCTCCTCCCCTTCCATGGTGAACGTCGGAAGCTCCGAGGTGGGGAGCAGCGGTCCGTCCACCTCTGGCTCCTGTTCCCGCCGCAGCTTCCGCTCGGCAACGAGCTCCCGTCGGTCGGCCAGCATCCGCTTGAGGCCGCCCACCTTGATCACCCCGGTCCTGCGTCGGCTGACGATGTTGATCGCTGCCACCAGGGCAAGCAGCTGCACGATGACCGCCAGGTTGCGCACCAACGGCGGCGAGTACACCAGCCTGGCATCGCCGCCCGAGGAGATGCTCGCCTGGGACGCCCAGCCGAAGGCAGGGCGCTGCTCGACCTCGGCATCGCCGACGGTGAGGGTCCAGTTGGCATCGTGGGTTCGAGCAACGTACAGCTCGACGTCATCGGCCAGCTCACCGGACCCGTCGGCAAACCGTCCCCGCTCGGGAAGCGCCGCCTTGGCCCCGCTCAGATCGGTGGTCAGGATCGCTGCCAGGTCGCTGCCCGCCTTGTCGAGCGCACCCGACGGCAGCTCGGCCACCTCGGGAGTGAATGCCGAGTTGTCGTAGATGAACACGGACTTCGACACCGACAGGCGGGCCAGGTCGAGCTGCTCGTCGAGGGCGTTGACCGTGCTGTCAGGGGGCTTGACCACCGCCTTGCCCTTGTCGTAGGCCAGCGGCGCTCCCGATTGGGCGACGACCACGTACTTGATGCCCATCGCCCCCAGCAGGCGCCCCAGGCGGGTGGTCTTGCCGGCCACCGCGTCCTCGAGCGCCTCCTTGAGCGTGTCGGTGCCCTTCGACGAAGGTCCTTCGAACCAGTCGCCAATGCGGGGGAACAGGCCGGAGGTCGTCGCAAAGCTCGATCCGTTGGACAGCGTCCATGAGCCCATCGGTAACACGTCGGCGTCTCCGAGCCACAGCGTGCGGTACTCACCCTCGGGTGCCTGGGAGGTCAACGTGCCGACCACCGCCAGGTTGCCCTCCTCGGGCAGGCCCCAGCGTCCGTTGGCCGAGCGTGCCACCCAGGCGACCGACGCCACGACCATCAGGGTGGCGGCGACCATCGAAAACACCTGCCGGAAGCCGAAGTCGCTGCCGGCGACATCGCGTTCAAATGCGGCCAGGCCGGCACCGATGGCCAACGACAACCCGATCACAGGCAGCATCAGCGTCACCTCCGGTGGAGGCAGCACCGGCCCGATGCGCGCCTCGCCCATCCAGGCGAGCACCCAACCGACCAGGGCGATCGCCCATCCCTGCGCAGCCAGTCGAAACCGCCACTCCCGACCGACGAGGATGGCGAACGCGCCGGCAAGGTGCAGCCCGACCAGCACGAGCCCGAAGCTGTTGGGGCCGGAGTCGAGCCACACCAGGTCGCGCAGCGCCACCGGGCCACCGGCGGTGCTGACCGGCCCGACGATCTCGCTCCAGGACGGGAGCGGCAAGAGCAGCCCGATCGCCCAGGGCAGGTGCAGCACAAAGGCGATCGCCGAGGCGCCGATCGCGGTGGGCACCGCCCGCTCCCACCGGGCCAGGTCGGAGCGGTCGAGCGTGCCGACCGCCGCCATCAACAGCGCAACGATCACCATCAGCAACGGTGCCAGCGGCAGGACGGTGGTGACCGCAGCGGTCACCAGCCCCAGCGCCACCGTGGCCCGCAGGCCTTTCAGCGTGGGGAATTCCGAGCCGGCGAAGGGCATGGCCCCGGCCGAACGACCGAGCAGGCCCACCATCCACGGCAGGCCCGCCCACAGGCCCAACGCCCCCCAGCGGCCCTCGGCGATGGCGTTGTAGGGCACCGGGGTGATCACGTAGGCCACCATCATCAGCGCCCGCGTCTTGCTGCTCGAGCCGCCCCGCGCCATCCACCAGGCGCCGGTCACACCGGCGGGCAGGCACCCGACGATCAGCAGGTTGCGGACCAGCCCCTCGCCGCCGAAAAGCAACGTGGACAGCGATCCGACCAGCCCGACGAGGGTCGGCGTCGGGGCGGTCGCACCCAGCCCGGTCGTGCGCCAACCATCCCAGTACTCGCGCAACATCGACGACCAGGAGGTGCCGGTGCCGGAGAACTCCCGGATGATGGGGATGTCGCCCAGGATCACGCTGCGGCTGCCGATGATCAGCACCAGGGCGATCAACACCGATGCCAGGGCGGCCACCTGGGATGGACCCTCCCGAAGTCGCTGTACGACGGTGCGCGACTGCTGGGCACCGGTGTTGAAGCGCGCTGCGCCCTCGCCAACCGTGCCCCGCACAAATGCGGTGACCCGGGCCGATCCACCGACCTGGAGCTTGCGTATCTCGGTGTCGGGCGATCGGCGGAACCCCTTGACCTGGCGACGGATCGCCAGCGACCTCGGCAGGTGGGCCACATTCCAGGTCCACGCCAGGGCCACGTCGGCCGCCCGCACCCAACGGAACGCCAACAGGTTGAGGATCAAGTCACCCAGCGAAAACAACACCGCCTGGGGCAGCACACGGGCCAGGTGGGCGCCGGAGTAGTTGGTCAGCACCATCCGGGCCCGGTGGGCGTACTGGCTGCGCAGGCGTTCGGCGGCGGGGACCTCGCGCAGCGTCGCCTCCCGGTGGCGCACGACGGCGTCCGAGGTGACGATCACCCGGGCGCCGGCCAGGTGCACCCGCCAGCACAGGTCGGTGTCCTCCTCGTAGGCGCTGAAGTCCGATGGAAACCCGTCGACGGCCTCGAAGAGGTCGGCGCGCACCAACATGGTGGCGCCGTTGACCGAAAAGGTGTCCCGCACGGCGTCGTGCTGGGCCTGGTCGAGTTCCCCCGGCTCAGTGACCGGTGCCGGGAAGGCGAACTTGTCGATCGCCCGACCCACGTCGAGCAGCATCTCGGGCTCGTCCCAGTCGACGAACTTCGGGCCGACCACCCCGGCGTTCGACCGGAAGGCCTCGGCCACCAGCGCCGACACCGTGTTCGGCTCCAGGTACACGTCGTCGTGGCAGAACAGGTAGAAGGAGGCGCCCTTGACCACGGCCGGCGCACGGTTGGCAGCAGCGCCGAAACCGCGGTTGGCGGCCAGGCGCACGACGTGTGCGTCCGACAGGACGGCCTTCACCCGGCCATCGACCGGCTCGTCGCTGTCGTTGTCGAACACGAGCACGGCCTGGTTGGCATAATCCTGGGCTTCGAGCGACGCCAGCGTCGTCTCGAAGGTCTCCTGGGGATTGTGGGTCACCAGCACGACGACCACGGCGGGCGCGCCGGTGCCCGAGGTGGTGGCGCGCGGCGCCTGTGCGCTCTGGTTGTCTTGGGGGTTCTTGGCCCGGGTCGAGATAGTCAGACCTCCACGTGCGCGGCTCGACGTCATCGCACCGCCCGGCAGAAAGCGAGACTAATGCACCCAGGAGTGGGCCATGGACCGCCGGTGATCGCCCCCTCCACAGCCTGCGTACCAGGCCTCGCGCACTAGGTTCCGATCGTGCAGGAAGTCGAAGCCGCGCCTGTCACCGACCTCAGAGCGAAGCGCTGTGTGCTGAACGCCAAGGCGGTCGCCGGTTTCTTCGCTGTCAGCGCGTTCATTCCGAGGATGCTGACCGCCGGCCACCACCTGACCTACGACGAACTGGTGTGGATGCGGCGGACGGTCCGGTACTCGGACGCGCTCTCCACCGCCAACCTGGCCGGCATGACCGCTGCGACGGGCGATCAGGTGGCCACCTTGCCAGGGGTGCCCACGATGATCGTCGGCTCGATCGCGCGGTTCTTCTACGGCGCCGGCCAAAAGATCGGGGTCGTTTCCGATGAGCCCTTCGCTCAAGCCTGGACGGGTCTGCAGAGTGCCCAGATCGCTCTGGCAATCGCTACCAGCCTGCTGATCGGGCTGCTCGTGTGGCTCACCTGGCAGTGGCTCGGTGCCATTCCGTCCATGACCGTCGGGTTCTTCATGGCGACCGAGCCGCTCCTCGTGGGGCACGGCGCCGTCCTCCACACCGACGAACTCCTCGGGCTCCTTGCAGCCTGCACCGTGGTGTTGCTCGCTCGCTTGTTGGGACGCGGCGGACCTCCCCTCGAGCGCCCCGTAGCGACCGCCGTGGTTGCCGGCATTCTGGCGGCGCTGACCGCGCTGACGAAGCTCTCGGCCGTGGCGTTCATTCCTGGGGCGGTTTTGTTGATCTGCTGGGTCGCCTGGCGCCGGGTTGTCGGTTCCCGACGGGCAGGGGGCCGTTGGCAGGATGGGCTGGGATCCGTCCTCGAGCCCCTGGCGATCATCATCCTCGCCGGCGCCGCCACCGTCGCCATCCTGTGGCCGGCGATCGTCGTTGCCCCCGGTGATCAGTTGGGCGTGCTGCGCAAGTCGGCGAGCCTCGCCGACGCCGGGCAATTCAGCGTTTTCCAGGGCGAGATCACCTTCGCGCCGCCCGGCCTGTTCTACTTCGTCACCACTCCGTTTCGGATGACGCCGTGGTTCATGCTCGCAGCCGTGATCCTGGTCCCGATCGGCCTCACCGATCGCCATCGGCGACGACAATTCCTCACCATCGTCGTCTTCATCGTCACAACCGTCACCGTTCTGACGCTGACCCCGAAGAAGATCGACCGCTACATCATCGAAGTCCTGCCGCTGCTGGCGGTCGCCACCGGAATCGGTGCGGCGAGGTTGGTAGAGCACCTCCGCTCCGGTCGCTTCGGCCCGCTCGTGGCCGGATTTGTTGGCAGATATCCGAGGACGCTTCCCATCGCTGCAGCGGTGGCTCTCGTCGCCGCAACCGGGTATGCCGTTCATGTCAGCCCGTGGGGCGGGATCTACTTCAACCCGCTGCTCGGCGGTTCGGACCGGGCCGAGTCACTCTTGGTTGTCGGCTGGGGGGAAGGCATCAGGGATGCCGACGACATCATCGCCAGACGCGAGGCCGGCAACTGCGACAACATCATGGTGGCGATGGCATTTCCCTACTTCGACCAGGCGATCACCTGCGGCCGGGCGACCAAAGTCGGAAATGCGGCCGATTACCGAATTATCTACATCAACGATCGCCAACTGGACCTGTCCGGAGAGGTGGCCGGATTCAGGGCGGGCAACACGCCGGTCGGGGTCGTCAAGGAGCGCGGAATCGTGCTGGCGGAGGTCTACGACCTTCGGCCGGCCGCCTGACCACACGGACGGCCGCCCGCCCGGGCAACCGCCGGCTGACCGCAGGAGGGCCCGCACTCCTATGCTGTCGCCGTGCCTCGCTTTGTGCCCACCTTCTCCGCTTTCGGCCCGGCGCCGCAACCCCGGTGAGGGCGCTCGTCACCGGTGCCGGCGGCTTCGTCGGCGCCCACCTCACCGCCCATCTCGAATCGTCCGGCGACGAGGTCATCGGTTGGGACCGCACGCTCGAGGGCATCGATATCACCGACGGGCCCGCCGTGACGGCAGCCATGGCGGAGCTCCGCCCCAACGCGGTGTACCACCTGGCCGGTGATGCCGATGTCGGTGGCAGCTGGGATCACCCGGCGTCCACGTTTCGGGCCAACGCCGAAGGCACGCTCAACGTGTTGCTCGGCTGCCGCGACGCAGGGGTCGAACGGGTTCTGGTCGTCGGGTCGGCCGACGTGTATGGCCGGGTGCACACCGATGATCTGCCGATCACCGAGCAGTGCCCGCTGCGACCGGTCAGCCCATACGCAGCCTCCAAGGTCGCCGCCGACTTCCTGGCGGTCCAAGCGGGCCTGGGCTACGGGCTCGACGTCATTCGGACCCGCCCGTTCAACCACCTCGGCCCCGGCCAGTCGCCCCGCTTTGTCGCTCCGGCACTGGCACAACGCGTGGCGCAGGCCGAAATCAACGGCGGCGGAGAGATCCCGGTGGGCAACCTCACCCCGAAGCGCGACTTCACCGACGTTCGCGACGTGGTGCGGGCCTACCGGTTGCTGGTACTCGATGGGCAGCCCGGCGAGGCCTACAACATCTGCTCGGGCGCAGCGGTGGCGGTGCAGGAGTTGGTCGATTCCTTCATCGCCATGGCCACGGTCGACGTGCGGCTGACCTCCGACCCCGACCTGCAACGTCCGGTCGACATCCCCGTGCTGCTGGGCGACAACTCCAAGATCGAGGCGTCCACCGGATGGCAGCCCGAGATACCGCTGTCGCAGACGCTGGCCGACCTGATGGGCACCGCCCGCTCACGCGTCGCCGACGCCTGAGGCCCTCCTCACCCAAGCCTGAGGCCCCCCGCACCCAAGCCTGAGGCCCCCTCACCCAGGCCGGCGCCCACACCACCACGAACTCGGGAGCCCAGCGGGCGCCCTGACGGTCTTCTGCACTCCCGAGTTGCCGGTGCGCTGCGAACTCGGGAGCCCAGCGGGCGCCCTGACGGTCTTCTGCACTCCCGAGTTGCTGGCTCGTCAGGACCCGGCGAGACGCCCCACCCGCCGCCGAGCCTCGGCCAACTGGTCCCGGCAGCGTCGATCCAGCGTCCGCTGGGCCAGCGACTCCAGGCGAACACGCCACTCACCCAGTACCTCCCGGGTGAGTTCGGGCGATTCGACCCGTGCCAGCCACTCCAGGTCCCGGTCGAGAAGCGCCAGCTGAAGGTCGATCTCGGTGTGGCGCGCCGCGACCAGGGGCAGGCGGTCGCTCTTCTGGTGGGGATAGCTCGTGTTGGCGACCAGTTGGTGGGGTTCGGTGCCGAACACCCCGGCGAGCAACACCACCGTGCGCTCCGAGGGGATCGATCGGCCCGATTCGAGGTTGGACACCGCCACCCGCGAGATCGCCACCCGTTCGGCCAGTTCGGTCTGCGTCCACCCCAAGTCACCGCGCAGAGCTGCGATCCGCCCCCCAAGATTGGAGGGTAGCGACGCGTCCGGGGGCTCACTCACAGCAGCAAAGATACACCCGCTGAAGACGGGGCCCGGAGAGGTGGTACCGCCCAGGATCAGAGCGAACCTCCGAAACGGGAGGAGCTACGCAAACGTGTCAACTGAGTAGACAGACACCCCCGAGCGGGTGGACTACAACTACACCCATGACCAAGCGCGCGCTTATCACCGGAATCACCGGCCAGGACGGCTCGTACCTGGCCGAGCTGCTGCTCGACGAGGGCTACGAGGTCATCGGCATGGTGCGCCGCAGCTCGACGGTGACCTTCGAGCGCATCGCCCACCTGCAGGATCGCATCGCCACGGTCAACGGCGACCTGTTGGACCAGGCCAGCCTGATCGAACTGCTGCGTACCTACCGCCCCCACGAGGTGTACAACCTGGCAGCACAGAGCTTCGTGCAGACGTCGTTCTCCCAGCCGGTGCTCACCGGTGAGGTGACCGGCCTCGGCGTCACCCGCTTGCTGGACGCCATCCGAATCGTCGACCCGGACGTCCGCTTCTACCAGGCCTCCAGCTCGGAGATGTTCGGCAAGGTGCACGAGGTGCCCCAGCTGGAGACCACCCCGTTCCACCCCCGTTCCCCCTATGGCGTCGCCAAGGTCTACGGCCACTGGATCACCCTGAACTACCGCGAGAGCTACGACCTGTTTGCCTGCTCGGGCATTTTGTTCAACCACGAGTCTCCCAGGCGCGGCCTGGAGTTCGTCACCCGCAAGATCACCCACGGTGCAGCCCGCATCAAGCTGGGCATGGACACCGGGCTGGCGCTGGGCAACCTGGACGCCAAGCGCGACTGGGGCTTTGCCGGCGACTACGTCGAGGCGATGTACCTGATGCTGCAACAGGACGAACCCGACGACTACGTGGTCTCCACCGGCGATACCCACTCGGTGCGGGAGTTCTGCCAGGTTGCCTTCGACCGGGTCGGGCTCAACTGGGAGAACCATGTCACGGTCGACGAGAAGTTTTTCCGGCCCGCCGAGGTGGACCTCCTGGTCGGCGATCCGGCCAAGGCCCGCAAGGTGCTCGACTGGACGCCCAAGACCGACTTCGAGCAGCTGGTCCACATGATGGTTGACGCCGACATGGCGCTGCTCTCGGGGAAGCTCGATCATCTCGCCTGAACCGTCGGCCCCGACGGTCGCCGTGATCTCGGGTGGCGTCGGCGCGGCGCGCCTACTGGCGGGGATGGTGCAGGTCACCGACCCCGCCAGGATCGCCGCCGTCGTCAACGTGGCCGACGACACCGAGTTCCACGGTCTGTTGGTGTGCCCGGACCTCGACACGATCACCTACACGCTGGCCGGTGCGGTCAACCCGGACACCGGGTGGGGTCTGGCCGGGGAGACCTGGGCTGCGCTCGGGTCGCTGCGTCGCCACGCCAAGGCCAACGGCCGGGCAGACATCGGCTGGTTTGCGCTGGGCGACCTCGACCTGGGCACCCACCTGTGGCGTGGCCATCGACTGGCCGAGGGCGCCCGCCTCACCGAGGTGACCGCCGAGATCACGCGCACCTTCGGCCTGGGCCTGCGGCTGCTGCCGGTGAGCGACGACGCGATCCGCACCAAGGTGACAACCCACGACGGGGGGACGCTGACCTTTCAGGAGTACTTCGTTCGAGCGCAACACGATGTGGACGTGGCGACCGTCCGCTTCTCCGGCGCCATCGAGGCGCGACCCACCCCCGAAGCGACCGTCGCCCTGCGGGACGCCGCTGTGGTGGTGATCGCCCCGTCCAACCCGATCGTCTCGGTCGGTCCGGTGCTGGCCGTGCCGGGCATCGGCGAGGCACTGTCCCTCAGGCGAGAATCCGTGATTGCGGTGTCGCCCATCGTGGGCGGGGCGGCCCTGAAGGGACCCGCAGCCCGCCTGATGACCAACCTCGGCGAGGAGGCCTCGGTCGTCGGCGTCGCTCGGCGGTACGCACCGTTCGCAAGCGCGCTGATCATCGACACCGTCGACGCCGACCTCGCTGGTGCGGTGGCCCAGGCCGGCATGACGCCGGTGGTGGCGCCGTCGATCATGGACACGCCCGAGCGAGCCGCCGAGCTGGCCCGGGTGTGTCTGGCCGGCGCTCCGAGGTGAACAGCCTGGAGCTGCTGCCGGTTCCGGGCATCCCCGAGGTTCGGCCCGGCGATGATCTGGGCGCCCTGGTCGCCGACGCTGCGCTGGCCTCTGTCGGCTTCGAGGACGGCGACGTGGTTGTCGTCACCCAGAAGGTGGTCAGCAAGGCGGAGAACGCACTGGTGGCGATCGATGCCAACGACCCCAACGCCCACCGGGCGCTGGTCGCCGGGCAGTCGCGGCGCATCCTTCGCCGCCGGGGCGATCTGGTGATCTCCGAGACCCATCACGGCTTCGTCTGCGCCAACGCAGGCATCGACCTGTCGAACGTGGAAGCGGGAACCGCCGCCCTCCTGCCCGAGGATCCCGATCGTTCGGCCCGCCGCCTACGCGACGTGTTCGTGCACCGCTATGGCGTCACCTGCGGCGTGATCATCTCGGACACGTTCGGGCGGACGTGGCGCCGGGGGGTGACCGACATCGCCCTCGGCTCGGCGGGCATCCGACCCATCCTCGACCTGCGCGGCACCAACGATGCGCTCGGCCGCGAGCTGGCCGTCACCGAGGTGGCGCTGGTCGACGAGGTGGCGGCCGCGGCCGACCTGGTGATGGGCAAGTCGGCTGGGATCGCCGCAGCGATCGTCCGCGGCGTTGACCCCGCCTGGCTCACCGACCCGGCCGATCCCGACCTGCCCGCCTCCGGGGGCGTCGTCGCCGACCTCGTCCGCTCCCCCGCCGAGGACCTCTTCCGCTAACGCCAAACCCTCAGCGGAACGGGATCCGGCCTCCGTGGCCCGAACGGCCTCAGCGGAGCGGGACCCAGTTGCCGTGGAAGCCGAGCGGCACGCGCACCGGCAACTGCACCTGGGCGACCGGTCCGCCGGCCGGGTCGGCGGCGCTCAACACATCCAGGCTGGAGGTGCCGTCAGTCCGGTTGCTCACCAGCATCAGGTACCAGCCGTCGTCTTCGGCGGCATCGACGCTGCGGGGCACGAACACCGCCTCGCCGGGCGCCCGGTCCGGCCCGAGCGGAATCTCGAGGGCTTCGCCGCGTTCCAGGTCGTAGCGGACCAGGCCGGAATCCCCCCAGCCGATATCGCCACCCGCACCTGGGGAGCCGTCGCCCACCGCCAGAACGTTGGCCAGCCCGTAGCGGACCGTCCGCCCCACCCGGCGCTCGTCCACCCGAGGAAACTCGACCGGGCGGTCGTCGAGCTGGGACTCAGCCACGGGCCCGAGCGGTTGACCATCGGCGCCGAGGCGCAACGTCCAACGGCACAGCGTGGGCGCTCCCTCGTTGGGCCCATGGGGATCGGTATGAAACATCGAGGGGTGGCGCACCACGTTGAGCACGATCTCGAGTGTTCCGTCCTCCCGGCGCCGCTCCTCGGCGGACATTGGATGGAACACGTAACACGGCTCCACCTCGAACCAGCGCACCTCCTCCGGCTGCCCCCCGAGGGGCATCACTCCCACCCGCGCGCCGTACGCGTCGTCCCACACGTAGGGGAACGAGGCGCCGGATGCGGCCACGTCGAGGTTGAAGGTGACCGGCAAGTCGTAGAGCACCAGATGCCCCTCGGTGATCGAGCAATCGTGGACCATCGGGTTGCCGGGCACCGGCACGTCGACCCGGTGGACCACCCGGCCGGAGGACGGCTCGATCACCGCGTACTCCAACACGTTGGGCCGGGCCCAGTAGTAGCCGACCGCATGCAGGAGCCCGGTCGCCGGGTCGACCTTGGGGTGGGCGGTGTAGCCGTGGGGCAGGCTGCCGCCGAGGTCGGTGTGACACAGCGTGTCGAGGGTGTCGCTCAGCTCGACGGGACGGGCGCCGGCCTCGACGATGGCCATGGTGCGGCCACCGAGGTCGATCACGTTGGTATTCGCCGTCTCCATGCCGCCGTGGCGCTCGCCGGGGGCCGGTGGCTCACCCAACGCCTCGCTCACGTTGGTCGAGCGCACCCAACGGTTGCGGTACCACTCGGCCCGACCGTCCCGCAGGCGCAGGCCGTGCACCATCGCGTCGCCGGTGAACCAGTGGTAGGTGGCCGGGTCGACCGGCCCGAGCGGGTTGGGGCCGTTGCGCAGGTAGCGCCCGTCCAACTCCGGCGGCAGAGTGCCGGTGACGACCAAGTCGGTGAGCGTCACCTCCTCGGCGACCGGCGCATAGGCGCCCTCGAGGTACCGGTTCGGTATTGGGGCGCTGGGACGGGCGTTGGCTGTGACGGTGTCGGCCATGTCTCACGGTACGCCCGGGGAAAGGCCGTGTCATTCGGTGTGTTGCGTCCCGTGGAGCCGTCCGAGAAGTTGGGGACGGCCGATCATCTAGCGTGCCCCCATGGTGTCTCCCCCCTCCGGCCCGGCCTCCGTGGCGATCGACCACCCGCCCTCGCCCGAGCGTCTGGACGGCTCCGTGGCGTTGATCACCGGCGCCAACTCCGGCATTGGGTTGGAGACAGCAGTGGCGTTGGCAACGCGTGGAGCGACGGTGATCGGCGCCGTCCGCAACCGGGCCAAGGGGGAACGGGCGCTCGAGCACATCATCGCCAGGTCGGGCAACGAGTCGGTGGAGATGTTGCCGCTCGACCTGGCCGACCTGGCGACGGTGAGCGCCCTGGCCACCTCTCTCGAGGGTCGCACCATCGACCTGTTGATCAACAACGCCGGCCTGATCCTGGGCGAACGCACCGAGACCGCTCAGGGGTTCGAGACGATGTTCGGGGTCAACCACCTCGGCCACTTCTACCTCACCCGTCGCCTGCTCCCTCAGCTGCGCGGTGTTGCCGACCCGGAACCGGACGACTACCTGATGCGCCGAGCCATCCCGAGCCGGGTGATCAACATCGCCTCCGCGGCCCACCACCTGGCTCCCCGCGGCATTCCCTTCGGACGCCTTGCTCACCGCCGCATCGGCCTGTGGAATGCGTTGGGTGTCTACGGGGAGTCGAAGTTGGCCAACGTCGCCTTCACGCGTTCGTTGGCCAACCGGCTCGACCCGACCCGGGTGGTCGTTCACTCAGTCCACCCGGGCAGTGTCGCCAGCGAGTTCGCCATGGACGGTGACGTGTCCAGTCGCATGGAACGGTGGCTGCGCCCGATCGAACAGCGGGTGCTGATCACCGCCGGACAGGGCGCTGAAACGCCGGTGTTCGCCGCCACGTCGGTGCTGTGCGGTCGGTCGAGCGGCACCTATTGGGTGCGAAAGCGCCCGGGCACGGTCGGCCGCCGGGCCCGATCCACCGTGCACGCCGAGCACCTCTGGCAGCTGTCCGAGCGGCTGTTGGCCCAGGCGGGCTACCCCGTTCCGCCGGTGCCCGAGCTGAGGGCGCCGGTCGCCGTCGGCTGAGCCTCAGTCGGGCCGGGCGATCCGCTACCCCCGGAGCGGCTGGCCGTGTCCCTGAGCGGCTCCGATGGATGCCATCAGCACCGGGGCCGCCGCCACCAGGAAGCCGATTTCGGTGGCCAACGCCGGAAAGCCCTCGGTCCAGTGCGCCCACACTCCCGATTCGTTGAACCCGGGGAGCCCGGTCGTGCGGCTGACCAGGAAGCCCACGATCATGCCGGCCGAGAGGGCTGCACCGAGGAGCCAGGCGCGGCGGTCGTCGTGCTGCCACAGGTAGGCGGCCAAGCCGATGCACAGTGGCACCGACAGTCCGAACAGAAGGCCGATGTACAGCTTTTCATTGACGTACTCGAGGGTAATGAACCCATGGAGCAACCCCGCGCCGATGAGGCAGGCCGCGGCCGCCCCTCGTCGCAGGTCGGATGCTCCGGATGCTGTACGTGTTGACATGGGGGGTCCCTTTCAGGCCGCCGCTCGTTGCGGCGTCGATGCACCCTCACACCCAACGTGCCAGCGCAAGCCCAGGGCCGGGTCAAGTTTTGGCAAAGATGGGGACCAGCTCGGAGGTGACCGTCGGCCGAGCCTCAGTCGGGCCAGGCGTCCTTCACCGGCCGAACGTCGCCCGACAGCACTGCACCGGGTTCGACCTTCTCGCCGAAGCCGATCACGCTCAGGTCGGCCACGGTGGCGCCTTCGGAGATCGTGGCGGTGCCACCGATGAGCGACATGGTCACCGTGGCGTTGGCGCCGATGCTCGAGCCGGCGAACACGACCGAGCGTTCGACCCGTGCGCCGGCCTCCACGACCGACTCGGCGCCGATCATCGAGTCGACGACGACCGCATCGGAGTGCACGCGGGCCGACGGGTGCACCGCATCACTGCCGAAGGCCCGCTTGCCGGCGAGCACGTCGAGGTTGGCCTGCAACAGGGTCTCGGGTGTACCCGCATCGAGCCAGTAGGCGTCGCTGCGCAGGGCGTAGAGGGTGCGGTCACCGGCGAGGGCCGGGAACACCTCCCGCTCGACCGACACCCGGCGGCCATCGGCGATGCGCCCGATCACCGAGGGCTCCATCACGTAGGTGCCGGCATTGATGTAATTGGTCGGCGCTGTGCCGGGGTCGGGCTTCTCGACGAAGTCGATCACCGAATGGTCGTCCCGGGTCGGCACGACGCCGAAACGGGACGGATCCTCGACCGGCGTCAGGGCGATCGTCGCCTCGGCCCCACAGCGCTCGTGATGGTCCCAGAGGGCGCCCACATCCAGATCGGTCAGGACGTCGCCGTTGACGACAAGGAAGCGCTCGTCCAGCCCGGCCTCCAGCGCCGCAAAGCGGATGGCACCCGCCGTGTCGAGCGGCTCAGGCTCCACCGCATAGTGCAGCGTGACGCCGGCGCAGGACCCGTACGGATACGCCTCGACGAAGGTGTCGGGCCGGTACCCGAGCGACAGCACCACCTCGGTCACACCCGCTTCCGACAGGCCGCCGACCACGCGCTCGAGCATGGTGGTGTGGGCCACCGGCAGCATCTGCTTGGGCAGGGTCAGGGTGAGGGGGCGCAGGCGAGTGCCGAAACCTCCAACCAGGACGATCGCTCGCATGGCGGCCCGATCAGCCCGCAGCCGTGGTGACCGGCGCGGTGGCGTCGGTCGTGGGTGCCGGTTCCCCGGTCGTGGGTGCAGGATCGTCGCCCGCCGGAACGGTGACATCGGTGGGGATGTTCTCGCCAGGATTGGCCGGGAGGTCTCCTTGGCCAGGCTCCTGGTCGTTGTCGGGGTTCTTCAGGGCTTCGATGCTGGGGGGCAACAGGTCGCCCTTGCGCTTCTCCGCCACGTTGTCGATCTGCTTCTCGGGGAGAAAGGCGAGCGTCCAGGCTTGACCGTCGGTGCGCACCGGGAGCTCACCAAAGTCGTCGGTGTGCACGATTGGCTCGGTATCGGGACCGGCCTGGGCCGGGTACTCCAACAGCACCCACTGGCCCTTTTCCTTCTTCGCGTCCTTGCCGTCACCCACCTTGCAGGTGGTCGTGCCGCTCGTCCAGGTCTTTTCCTTCGCGTCTGCGCCCTCGGGGAGCACGACCACGTCGGGCGTCGCCTCGAGGCCGACCGCATCAAAGAACTTGCCGATCACCGCTCCCGACCCCGCCGAGCTCGGCTGCGAGGGGTGGATGTGGATCAGACCATCGTCGTGGGAGTGGATCCCGGTGGTGTCGGTCTTGACGTCGGCCAACGGTTCGATAAAGCGGTCGCACAGGTAGATCCCGAAGGCATTTCGATAGCGGTCGCCTTCGGCCGTGTCCGACGCCATACGCGGAGCGGCGCCCGAGACGTCTCGGTAGGCCGATCGAGCGAACGCTGTGAGGACCAGGCCGACGATGACGATGACGACCAACAGCAACGTGAAGCCCACGGGGCGCCGTTGTCCCGCAGCCCGGGTGACCCCGGCCCGCTGGACGCGCTGGATCTTTTTGAGGGAGCGCTGAGAGTCCATGAGCCGGACACGCTACTACTCCCAGGAGGTCGATCCACTAGCGCCCATCCCAAGACGACCCGCTACTGGCGACGTTTCCCCGTAAGTAGGCCGAGCAAGTCAAACCAGAATGGCGCTCCCATAGCCAAAGCCATCGCAGTAATCAAAAGCCCTGCACCATGGGTAACACCCCCGAGCAAACCGCCTTCAGTCCAACTGTCCAACCAGCGCTGCCACGACCAGTTGCCCAGGATTGGAATGCGTAGCTGTTCCAACTTTCCTACTGCTTGGCTAGCACAACGCAGGTCGATGTAGTCCGCTGTGCCACTGTCCCCGTCGGAGGATGTTCCGGATGTCTCGGCAGGCTCGGCAGGCTCGGCAGGGCGGGTGCACATTGCTGAAACATCGCTACCAGCGACGCTGTCAGCCACAAGGGCCAGGGCGGTACGAGTCTGGGTGTTTTCCTTCAGAGCGATGCCCATCTCGATAGCGTCGGCATTTAGGCCTAACGCCACCACGAGACCGATGACAAAGAGGATGAGTGTTGCCCAGCGCTTATATACGGCGGTTAGGCGGGTCATTTGAGCGTCAAACCATCCGCCCACTTGGTCGACGAAGCGGTCGACGTCGTCGCCCACTCCTGCTGCAATAGTCGCTAGGTACTGGCCCAACGGTGCATCACCGTACTCCGTGGTTAACTTCCTGATGCGAGCTGCGACGCTTCCGGACTCACCCTTGATTTCGGCCAACTCCAACAAGGCTGCAGCAAAGACGCGCGGCGGCAATTGGGCCACCTGTGTGGGTTTCTTTGGATCGGCCGTCGGATCGAACGCTCGGACGGAGGGCGTCATCGCCAAATCGGTAGTGATTGTATGATTCCCACCCAGAGCACCAGTCGGCCGAGGGTCGTTTGTGACCATCTTGAGGCCGGCAGCGAGCCCGAAGTCGGTGGATGTCCCTTCGGGGGGACCATAGGTCTTTACGGCTGGCGGATTAAGCAGCCCAGCCAGCGACTTCCAGAGCGTCTTAGCACGCACCCTGAAAACCTTGGACATCAATTCGGTCAGCGCCGAAACCAATGTTGCTAGCACCAAGAATATCAGCGCCAACCCAACCGCCACCTGAACTACGATCGAATCGCCCATGAGAACCCCCCGGTTCAGGCTTGGCGACAATGTACTGCCAGAAGCCTTCCTATACAAGGGTCAGTTGTGTTGAGTGATCAGCCGCTCGAACAACTCCTCGTAGGCCTCGGCGACTGCGGCGGGCGAGAGCCAACGCTCCACCCAGCTGCGCCCGGACGCCCCCATCGTCGCCCGGCGGGCAGGGTCGTCGACCAGGCCGACGATCGCCTGGTGCAGCTCGTCGACGGCGCCGGGCGCCACCGAGACGCCGGCCCCGGCCTGATCGAGCACCCGGGTGACCTCGGTGTCGGGATCGACGGAGGCGACGACCGGGCGGCCCGCTGCCAGGATCGAGTACATCTTGGAGGGCACCGAGGACCGGGCCAGGCCGTGGCGCAGGAGGATCGTGTGGATGTCCGCCGCCGCCAGCACCTCGGAGAGACGCTCCCGTGGCTGCATGGGGACAAACACCACGTTGTCCAGGCCGGCGGCCGCACGTTGCACCGAGTCAAGGGAGGAGCCACCGCCGTTGACGACGAAGACGACGTCGCGCCGCTCGACCATGCGCCGGGCCACCTCGACCAGCAGCTCGACCGGCTGGGACAACCCGACGTTGCCGGCATAGGTGACCACCGTGCGGTCGCCCAGACCGAACTCGCGCCGGTAGGCGACATCGGTACTCGAGGGCTGCACCCGTTGGGTGTCGACGAAGTTGGGGATCACCTCCACCTTCTCGTCGCCGCCGGACCCGAGCTTGTCGGCGACGTTGCGTCGGAGGTCCTCCGAGAGGACGGTGACCGCATCCGCCCGTCGGTACAGGAACCGCTCGGCCAGCGACGCAACCTTGATGACCGTCGGGTTGGTGATCGCCCCGATCTCGACGGCGACGTCGGGGAAGACGTCCTGGATGTTGAACACGAACGGGATGCGTCGCACCGCCCCCACCAGCGCGCCGGGGAAGCCCAGCGGCAGCGGCGGTGACATGGCCAGGACGGCGTCGGGACGGTGGCGGATCGCCAGGCTTCGCAGCGTGACCAGGGCGGTGAACCCACCGAAGGCCAGGGCACGAGCAGGAATGTTCGACTTTTCGGTCGGGAACGGGTGCAGGCGGCTGATCGCACCCCACTCGGTCGCCTCGGTGCGCACCAGCTTGCCGCCCCAACCGTCCTCGACCCGGTGGCCGCGGTACCAGGGCAACGCGGTGATCACATGGACGGAGTGGCCGCGGTCGACCAGCCCGTCGACGATCGACGTGATCACCTCGCCGGTCGGCGCCACATCCGGCGCAAAATGAGGCGCAATGACGAGCAGTTTCACGCGGGCCTGACTTTCACGAGGGAGACTCCCAAGCCGACCGGTGGAGGGCAACCAGTGCCCGGGCCGAGTCGGTCCAGTTGAAGGTGGCGGCCACCCGGCGGCCAGCGGCCACCAGGCGCTCACGACGCTGCGTGTCGCTGCGAACACTCTGGACTGCGGCGACCCAGCCCGCAACATCGGCGGTCGCCACGCGCAGCGCGGCGTCGCCGCAGGCCTCGTCGAGACCGGGATGATCCGAGGCGATCACCGGCGCGCCGGCGGCCTCGGCCTCGATCACCGGCATGCCGAACCCTTCGTATTCGGAGGGGACGACGACGGCCAGGGCGCCCCGGTACAGCCCGTCGAGCTCGATCTGGGATAGCCGGCCCAGATGGCGCACCCGGTTGCCCAGGCCACGCCTGGTCACCGCGTCGAGAACGGCGGCGTGGGCGGGACCCTCCGCCCCGGTGAGCACCAGATCGATGTCCTCGGGCAGCGCCGCCATCACCTCGAGCAGTGCCAAGTGGCCCTTGTGCGGCCAGGTGACCGCCGGGTACAGCAGGTAGTCGTTGCCGTCACGCTGTGATGGCGACGAGGCTTGCTCGGAGGACAGTTCGGCGGCCCGGGGTGGACCCCACGGGATGACGGCGACCCTCCGGGGATCGGCACCCAAGCGAACGATCACCCGACGGGCGACGAAAGCCGAGGGCACGGCGATCCCCCGCGCCCGACGAACCGTGCGGGGCAGGCTGATCGCCAGGTAACGGTGCTTCAGCGCCGATGAGTACTGCGGTAGGTCGAGGGGCTGGATGTCGTGGATGGTGACCACCGCCGGAAACCGGCTGCGCATGGGCAGCGTGCCGCCGGGGTGATGCATCAGCTGCACGCCGGCCCGGCTGGCGGCGCGCTCGAGGGTGCTCGACTCGGCGACGATGCGCCGCAGCCGCGAATCGGCGTCCACCGCCAGCTCGGTGACGGCAAAGGCCCTCACGATGGCCGGATGGGCCCGGGCGACCTCGGGGGTGCAGAACAGGTGATAGTTCGTAGCCTCGGGCAGCTCGGCCAGGGCGCTCAGCTGGCGCATCGTCGCCTGCTCGGAACCTCCCACCCGGCCCGGCAGCAGCCACAGCAGGTTCACTCCTACCCGGGGAAACGCCCCAGAGTCGCTCATGTCAGCAGCTCGCCGTACATGGCGGCGGTGGCTCGAGCGCACCGCTGCCAGGTGAACTCGGCCGACCGGCGACGGCCAGCGTGGCCGAGGGCGGCCGCCCGGTCGGGGTCGTCGAGCAGCGCCAGCACCGCCTCGCGCACCTCGTCCCCGCGACGGGGGTCGACGAGCACCCCGGTGTCACCGGCCACCTCGGCGGTCGAGGTGGCCGCCGAGGTCACCACCGGCGTCCCCTGGGCCATCGCCTCCAAGACCGGCAGGCCGAAACCCTCGTCCAGGCTGGGCTGGGCGGCCACGTCGGCCCCGGCAAGGAGGGCGTCCCGGTCGGCGCTGGGCACAAACCCCAGCCACCGCACCGACGGCGCCCGGGTGACCGTGGCATGGACATCGGCCCAACCCGACGGGCCGACGAACACCAGGTCGACGCCCCGACGGTCGAGCTCGGTCCCGAGCGGTAACAACGCCGCCAGGTTCTTGCGGGGCTCGAGCGTGCCGACGCAGATCACGTACGGCCGCTCCAACGAGTAGCGGCGGCGTACGGCGGCGACGGCGGCGGCGTCCTGCGGCGAGGCGTTCACCCCCAGCGGGATCACCCGCAGGCGGGCGGCGTCGAAGCCCGCATCGACCGCGTCGGCGGCGGTCGCCTCGCTGGAACAGGCGACCAGCTGGGCCCGGTCGGCAAGCAGGGCCAGCCCGCGGGTCATCACGGCGACGCCGCGACGGCTGAACGACTCGGGGAAGCGGAGCGGAAAGAGGTCGTGCAACGTGGCGACCAGCGGGGCGCTCCCCCGGCGGGGAACGATCGGCGCCATCAGGTGCACCAGGTCGACGCGCCCCCGTCCGGCGGCGGCGACGGCGCCCTCGATCGAGGGCCACCCCAGGCGTTGCCAAGCCGAGTTGAGCAACGGTGCGGGCAGCGCCGGCCAAGGCGGGGCGGGAGCGGCCGCCGTGGGCACGCTCGGCTCGTAGCCCTCGGTTGGGGTCCCGATGCGGGGGACGACCCCGACGACGTCGGCCAGGCCCTCGTTGCGCAACGCTGCGGTCAGCTCGATCGCGGCGCGACCGGTCCCACCTGGGGTGGACTGCCAGCAGAACTGAAGGGGGACGGCCACGGTGGGTCGCTGCACCGCTCCAGCGTGACACGGCGCCGCCGGTACGATGCGTACATGTCCGATTTCTGGAGCGAACGCCGCGTGCTGATCACCGGGGGGACCGGCTTTCTGGGTTCGGCGGTGCAGCGCGCGCTGGCCCCGCTGGCGCCCGGCGAAGTGATCACCCCCACCTCGGCGGAGTGCGACCTGCGCGACCCGACCGCCACCGACAAGCTGTTCAGCGCCACCGCCCCCGACCTGGTGATCCACCTGGCCGCCAGGGTGGGTGGCATCGGCGCCAACCGTGAGCGGCCCGGCGATCTCTACCTCGACAACCTGCTGATCGGCACCCACGTCATCGACGCAGCCCGACGCCACGAGGTGGCCAAGACGGTGGCGGTGGGCACGATCTGTTCGTACCCGAAGATCACGCCGGTGCCCTTCCAGGAATCCTCGCTGTGGACCGGGTACCCAGAGGAGACCAACGCCCCCTACGGCGTCGCCAAGCTGGCGATGCTCACCCAGATTCAGGCCAACGCCGATCAGTACGGCCAGCGAGCGATCTACCTGCTGCCGACCAACCTGTATGGGCCGGGCGACAAGTTCAACCCCAAGGTCAGCCACGTGATCCCGGCGCTGATCCGACGCATGGTCGAAGCCAAGGAGGCCGATGCGCCCTTCATCGAGGTGTGGGGCACCGGGTCGGCCAGCCGCGAGTTCCTGTACGTCGACGACGCCGCCGCCGGCATCCTCGCCGCCGCCGAACGCTACGACGGGATCGATCCGGTCAACCTGGGCAGCAACCACGAGATGCTGATCTCCGAGCTGGTCCCGTTGGTGGCCGAGCTGGTGGGGTACGCCGGCGAGATCCGCTGGGACACGTCCAAGCCCGACGGCCAGCCCCGGCGTGGGGTCGACGCCAGCCGGGCCAAGGAGCTGTTCGGCTGGACGGCCAACACCGAGCTGCGCAAGGGCATGAAAACCACGATCGAGTGGTTCCTCAACAACCGGGAAGCGGCCGAGGCCCGAGCGAACTAACCCGAGTTCCTCCTACGCCGTCTGGGCGGAGAGCCAGTCGGCGTAGCGGTGCAGGCCGTCGATCAGGGTGACCTCGGGCTTCCAGCCCAGCAGTTCCTTGGCGCGACCGATGTCGGGCTGACGCTGGGTCGGGTCGTCGGTGGGCAACTCCAGGTGCACCACCTCGGCGGTCGTCCCGGTCACCTGGCGCACGGCCTCGACCAGCTCGAGGATCGAGAACTCGGTCGGGGTGCCCAGGTTGACCGGCATCTGCACGTCGCTGTCGAGCAGCCGCAGCAGGCCGTCCACCGTGTCGTCGACGTAGCCGAAGGACCGTGTCTGGGTGCCGTCGCCGTAGATCGACATCGGCCGGTTCTCCATCGCCTGGGTCAACAGGTTGGACACCACCCGGCCGTCCTCGGCCCGCAACCGCGGACCGTAGGTGTTGAACAACCTGGCGATGCGCACCGACACCCCGTGGGTACGCGCGTAGGCCATCGTCATCGCCTCGGCGAAGCGCTTGGCCTCGTCGTAGCAGCCGCGCGGACCGATGGCGTTGACGTTGCCCAGGTAGGTCTCGGGCTGCGGATGCACCTCGGGGTCGCCGTAGATCTCGCTGGTCGACGCCAGCAGAAAGCGGGCACCGCGTTGACGGGCCACCTCGAGGGCGTGGCGGGTGCCCTCCGAGCCGACCATCAGCGTCTCGACCGGTAGCGCCAGATAGGCGGGCGGCGAGGCGGGCGAGGCCAGGTGACACACGCCGTACACCGTGTCGGGGGTGCGGTCGCCGAGGGTGTCGAGGGCGAGCCCCTGGGACACATCGGCCTCGACGCGCTCGATACGGTCGCCCAGATGGGCCAGGTTGTCCCAGGTGCCGGTGACGACGTTGTCGACGACGACAACGCGGTCTCCCCGCTCGACCAGCCGATCGACCAGGTGGGACCCGACGAACCCCGCCCCACCGGTCACGATCACGACACGCTCGGTCAACGGCTGTTGGGCGTCTGGTTGCTCGGCCATCCTCAGCTCCTGCCGATGCCGTCGTAGCTCAGCCCGGCGGCGCGCACCTCGGTCGGGTTGAGCAGGTTTCTGCCATCGATCACGGCGTCTCCGGTCATCGCTTTGGCCACCCGGTGGAGGTCGACCCAGCGGAACTGGTCCCACTCGGTCATCACCGCCAGCACCGCGGCATCCGTGCTGGCTTGGAGCGGGTCGCCAACCACGCGCACCCCGTCCGGCACCGCTTTCGACTCGTCGCCCGGTTCCACGGTCGGGTCATACGCGGTGACCGACGCGCCTGCGGCGAGCAGGCGGCTCGCCACCTCGATCGCCGGCGAGTCCCGCAGGTCGTCGGTGCGGGCCTTGAACGTCAGTCCCCAGATGGCGACGGTGGCGCCCTCGAGCGTCCCGCCTGCGCCCCGTCGGATCTTGTCGACGACCCGGTCGAACTGCTGGTCGTTCACCTCGACAACGCCCTTCAACAGGCCGAAGTCGTAGCCGGCGTCGGCGGCGATCCGCACCATCGCCTGGGTGTCCTTGGGGAAGCACGACCCGCCCCAGCCCGGGCCGGGACGCAGAAACTCGGGCCCGATTCGGGTGTCGTAGCCCATGCCGGTGACCACGTCGGCCACGTCGGCGCCCACCGCCTCGCACACGGCGGCCACTGCGTTGATAAAGCTCAGCTTGGTGGCCAGAAAGGCATTGGAGGCGTACTTGATCGTCTCGGCCGATGCCGGGTCGGTGATCATGATCGGGGCGTTGAGCGACGAGTACAGCTCGGCGGTGGCCATCGCCGCCGCCCGGTCGTCGGAGCCGATCACCACCCGGTCGGGGTTGAGGAAGTCAGCGACCGCCGATCCTTCGCGAAGAAACTCGGGGTTCGACACCACCGACACGTCGTCGCGACGCAGTTCGGCGGCAACCACACGGGCCGAACCGACCGGCACGGTCGACTTGTTGACCACCACCGAATCGCTGGCCAGGTGCGGGCCCAGGGTGCGGGCCGCCTCCTGGATGTAGCTCAGGTCGGCGGCGCCGTCGGCGCCCTGGGGCGTCGGCACGCACAAAAAGATGAACTGGCGGTCCACCACCGCTGCCACCCCGTCGGTGGTGAAGCGCAATCGCCCGGCGTCGACGCCCTCGGCGACCAGCTCGTCGAGCCCGTGTTCCAGGATGGGCAACTCGCCCCGCTGAAGGCCCTCGACCTTGTTGGCATCGATGTCGATGCCGACAACGTCGTGGCCCAGGTGAGCCAACGCAGCTGCGCTGGTCAGACCGACGTATCCCGTTCCTACTACTGCGATCCGTGACGACACCGGATCATCTTGGCAGGTCGTGAGCTAGCCGCTGCAGGCGAGGGACCGCTCGTAGTCGATCGGCACGATGGCGTTTGACTCCGACCCCACCAGACCGGGTTCGGGCGGAGAGTCCTCGCCGTACACCGTCGTGCTGGTCGCTTCGGGGACCGTGGTCGTGCCCTCGCCGGGCTCGGTCGTGTTGGGATCACCCATCGTGCTCGGCGGGTTCTCGCCGGCGTCGGTGGTCGCCCCGGCCTGGGCCAGGTCGATGAGCACTTCGGGGTCCACGTCGGCCTCGGCCCGCAGCTCATCGGGCACGGTCGGGGTGAGGTCCCCCAGCTCCACCAGCACCCGCTGCCCCTCGATCGCATCATCCGAGCGCAGTTCGACCGGCCCGTCGATCGCCCGGGCCACCAGCAGCGCGCCGGACGCCCCAAGCGGCCCGTAGGTGATCAGCGGGACGTCTCGGCTGGTGTCGTCCACCATGGTGGACGCATCGAAGCCCAGGTTGCCGAGGGACTTCATGACCGCGGTGGTGTTCTGTTCGGTGTCGCCGATCACGTCGACGATGACGTCACGGGGCACGGGGCGCTGACCGGTCTCCAGGCCCTGGAACACCCGCAGGTACTGGCGGGCGTCGTCCCATTCGACCTTCTGGTAGGCCCCCGACTCGGTGGTGTAGTCCGAGGTGGGCAGCGGGTAGGTCTTCAGCTGGTCGGACGAGAAGGTGCGGAACTGCGAGCCGACGTCGACCAACTGCTGCACCGACAGCTGCTGGTCGATCTTCACGACGTCGATCACCGAGTTGGCCACGCCCAGCGCCTTGCCCGGGTTACGGATGCCGTTGCCGAGCGCCTTGTGGATCAACAGCTTGGCGAACTGCTGCTGGCGGGGGATCCGTCCAAGGTCACCGCGGGGGTCGGTCTCCCAGGTTCCGTCGGGCTGCTGATACTCCAGGTGGCGGGCTCGGGCGTAGGCCAAGGCCTGGTCCCGATCGAGCACCGTGCAGCCGGTCTCCTCGACCAGCAGGCCGGTGTTGGCATCGCGCACCGGGTTGATGAAGTAGGCCGGGACGCCGCCGAGCACTTCGACGATCTGCTTGAACGCCCGGAAGTCGATCTGGACGTAGTGATCGACCGATACGCCGAAGTTGCGCTTGATCGTCTGGATCAGGTCGCTGGCCCCGCCCGGGCCGTTCAGCGCCGAGTTGATCTTGGACTCCCGGCCCGATGGCGAGATCGGCACCAGGGAGTCCCTGGGGACCGACAGCAGCCATGCCTGTCCGCTCCGGGGGTCCACCCGCAGCACCATGATCACGTCGGCCAGCTCGCCGTACTCCTCCCGGCCGGTGTTGATCGGGTCGCTCTTGTCGAGGGTGGCTGCGCTGTCGGTGCCGATGATCAGGTAGTTGATCGGATCCTTGGCGTTGCGGGTGTCGCTGCGGGTCGCCTGGGACACCGACACGGTGTCGATCCGTTGGACCAGCACCCGGGTGTAGAACAGGCCGACGGCGGCGGCGATGCAGCTGACCACCAAGACCCCGTTGAACGCCACCAGCAACCGCTGCGGCCAGGAGCGACGGGGCTGAGAAGACTTGCGAGGCAGTCGAGGCACCCGGAAACGATACCGGAACCCTCGGTGATTCGCAGTACACGGGTGTTCACCTACGCTCCCGATGATGGAGCCCACTCAGCGGAGCGCAGTTCGCTCCGGGACCTCCGAAGACCCGACCACCCGCCCAGCCCCACATCCGACGGTCGTGGTGCCGGACCGGCTCGACCCCGCCGGTTCGTGGGCGCTCGCCGACGGCCGCTGGCATTGGGGCCGGCCCGAAATCAGCCACGATCCGGCGGTGCTGGACGGCACCGGACGGTGGATCGTGTGCCTACCCGCCCAGGGGCCGATGCTGGCGGCCCGCTTCCCTCACTCGGCCCCGGTGCGGGTCGATCCCGAGCCCGAGTCCCAGAGCGATGGCGACGGGTTGCCACCCCCGGTCGTGCCCGCCGAGGACGAACCGCCGCGTTCGTGGGTCTCGTCGTTCTCGCGCCAGGACTACTCCCACCGGGTTGGCGATATCCGGGCGCTGATCGCCGCCGGCGACGTCTATCAGGTCAACCTCACCCGTCGGCTGGCCGGACCGATCCGGCGGGACCACCCGGGCGCCTCGGCGCTGGCGCTCACCACGGCGCAGGCCACCGCCCACCGGGCGCCCTTCGGCGCCAGCCTGTGCCTGCCCGAGCTGGGGGCATGGGTGGTGGGCGCCTCCCCGGAACGGTTTCTCAGCCGCGACGGCGACCTGGTCACGTCCGAGCCGATCAAGGGAACGGCCGTGACCGCCGAGCAGCTCACCGCCAAGGACCGCGCCGAGAACGTGATGATCTGCGATTTGGTGCGCAACGACCTGGGTCGGGTGTGCACGATGGGCTCGGTCGAGGTGCCCGACCTGTTGCGCCTCGAATCCCACCCCGGCCTCGTGCACCTGGTGACCACCGTGTCGGGTCGGCTCCGGTCCGGGGTTGGTTGGGCCGCGCTGTTCGACGCCGTCTTCCCACCGGGCTCGGTCACCGGCGCCCCCAAGCTGGCCGCCCTCGAGGTGATCGATGCGCTCGAACCAGAAGGCCGGGGTCCCTACTGCGGCGCTCTGGGCTGGGTCGATGCCGACGCCCAAACAGCCGACCTGGCGGTCAGCATCCGCACCTTCTGGGCCGCATCGGCCGTCGCTGATTGGCCGGACGCCTGGCGCTGGACGTTCGGCACCGGCGGGGCGATCACCTGGGACTCCGATGCCGAGGACGAGTGGTCCGAGACCGAGCTCAAGGCCGCTCGCCTGCTCACTTTGGCCGAGGATCCGCTCGCCACCCGGGGTGATCCGCTCGGCCTGGATGTCCCTGCGGTGCGCACCTGGTGAACCAACGCCGGTAGACCGCTCCTATGGCGACTCCGGTTGACACCACCCCTGCGCTCCGATCGTGGACCTTGATCGACGGCGAGCTGATCGACCCCGGTGCTCTCACGATCGCCAGCAACGACCGGGGGGTCACCTCCGGCGACGGGGTCTACACGACGATGAGGGTCGTCGACGGGGTGCCGTTCGCCCTGTCACGCCATCGCCGTCGCCTCGCCGCTTCGCTCGAACACCTGGGGCTCACCGCGGCGCACGTGCCGTGGGAGCGCCTGGCGGGGTTGCCGTCCGAGCTGGGCGTGGGCGACGGACGCCTGCGGGTGACCATCACCGCCGGGCCCGGCGCTCCCGCCGATCCGGCCACCTCGCCGACCGTGTGGGCCACCCTGACCGAGGTCGACGCTTCGGTACCCATCTCGGCGGTCTCGGCGGTCACCGGCGCCCACCCTCGGGATCCCGAGCGCTTCGATGCCGGGCACAAAACGCTTGCCGGGGCCGCCAACACCAGGGCGGTGCTCGCCTGGGCTGCACGGCGCCGCGGCGCCACCGAGTGCCTCTATCAAACCCCGGCAGGAGAATTGTGTGAGGGCACCACCACCAACGTCATCGTCGTGTCGGGCGCCCGGGTGGAGACCCCCGATCTCGACACCGGCTGCCTACCCGGGATTACCCGCCAGCTGCTGTTGGAGTCCGGTCTGGTGACGGTGGGCGAGCTCCTGGACGCTCACGATGCCTCGGAGGCCGACGAGGTGATCCTGACGTCGTCGGTGCGTGGCATCATCCCGGTGGAGTCGATCGACTACCAGCCGATGCCCGGACGTGACGGCCCGGTCTGGCAGCGCCTCGACGCCTACTGGTCCCAGCTTCGGGCGACCACCCCCGACCCGTGAGCCGGCCATCGGGAACTGGGAACTGGGAACTGGGAACTGGGAACTGGGAACTGGGAACTCGACCCGGTGGCCCTCGTCAACCCCACCGTGCTCGACCGCCAGGCGCACGATGGTCACCGCCGCCGCTGACGCTGGCGATCACTTCTGAGGGTCGTCGAGCGGACGAAGATGCACGACGTCGCCGACGGTCACCTCCCGACGGGCGCCGCCGTCCTCGACGATGACCAGCGCTCCCGATGCGGTGATCGCCTCGGCCACGCCCAGGACCTCGGAGGTGGGCAGCTCCACCCGCACCCGCCGGCCGATCGTCAGCGAGGCGCCCTCCAACGCCGCCCGGAAGCCGGCCCGATCGCCGTCGAGCAACCGCTGCCACCACGACCGGTACCGGGCGAGCAGTGCCATCGCCAGCTCCCGACGGTCGACCTCGACTCCGGTGACCAGGTTGAGCGACGTGGCCTCCGGCAGGTCGCTTCGCAGCGCGTCCCACCCGGTGTTGATGCCGATCCCCAGCACGGCCACCCGCCCAACAGCGACGGGACGGGGATCGTCGAACGACTCCCCCAGGATGCCGCCCACCTTCTTCCAGTCGTCCGGACCGCCAACCTCGACCAACAGGTCGTTGGGCCACTTCAGGCCTGGCATCGCCCCGACCGTCGCCGCAATCGCCTCGACGGCGGCCAGTCCCATCGCCAGGGGCAACGCTCCCAGCACCTCCGGATCGCTGGGCGCCTCGTGGGCGACGCTCAGCATCAGCGCCGAGCCGGCTGCCGCTTCCCAGCGACGGTCCAGCCGTCCCCGCCCGGCGCTCTGGGCGTCTGCGACGGCGACCGCCCTGGGTGCGTTGTGGGGTGGCAGCTCGGCGATCAACGACCGCACCAGGGTGTTGGTCGAGTTGCACACCTCCACCCAACGCAGCTCACCAAAACCGGCCGACCCCGGCGCGTCTGGACTGCTCATCGGGCCCTCCGACCGACAATGCAACACCCCACCGAAGGCCACCGAAGACAATCCTTTGCCGACAAAGTGGCACGACCCCCGGGCACCCGGCAACGATAGGCCACGTGTTCTCCAAGGTCTTGATCGCCAACCGTGGCGAGATCGCAGTGCGGGTCATCCGAGCCTGCCGCGAACTCGGCATTACCTCAGTCGCCGTCTATTCCGAGTTGGACCGGGAGGCACTGCACGTGCGCCTGGCCGACGAGGCCTATGCGCTCGGCGGCCAAACCGCGGCCGAGAGCTACATCAACGCCGACAAGTTGATCGAGGTGATCGAGCAGTCGGGCGCCGAGGCGGTGCACCCCGGTTACGGCTTTTTCTCCGAGAACGCCGACTTCGCCCGCCGCATCACCGAGGCCGGGGTGGCCTTCATCGGCCCGCCGCCCGAGGCGATCGAGGTGATGGGCGACAAGATCTCCGCCCGCCACGCCGCCGAGCGGGTGAACGTGCAGGGCGTGCCCGGCACCACCGAGCTGATCGAGGGCCCCGACGACGTCACCGCCTTCGGTGAGGAGTTCGGTTATCCGATCGCCATCAAGGCCGCCTACGGCGGTGGTGGTCGTGGCATGAAGGTGGTCGCGTCCGCCGATGAGGCCGCCGCAGCACTCGAGTCCGCCCAGCGCGAGGCCCTGGCGTACTTCGGTCGCGACGAGGCCTACATGGAGCGCTACCTCACCAAGCCGCGCCACGTCGAGGTGCAGACCATCTCGGACACCCACGGCAACCACGTGTACCTGGGCACCCGGGACTGCTCGGCGCAGCGCCGCCACCAGAAGCTGATCGAGGAGGCCCCGGCCCCCGGGATCGACCCCGAGATCATCACCGCGATGGGCGAGGCCGCCGTAGCCGTGGCCGCGGGCTGCAATTACGTCAATGCCGGTACGGTCGAGTTCCTCTACCAGGACGGTGAGTTCTTCTACCTGGAGATGAACACCCGCCTCCAGGTTGAGCACCCGGTGACCGAGCTGATCACTGGCGTCGACCTCGTCGAGCTGCAGCTGCGGGTGGCCGCGGGCGAAGAGCTCCCGTTCACCCAGGACGACATCCAGATCAACGGCCACGCCATCGAGTGCCGCATCAACGCCGAGGACCCGGCCGAGGGCGCCTTTTTGCCCAGCCCGGGCACGCTGACCGAGCTCGACATGGCCGCCGGCATCGGCGTCCGCTGGGACGGCGGTTACGAGACCGGCGACGAGGTCAGCCAGTTCTACGACAACCTGACCGGCAAGCTGTGCGTGTGGGGTCGTGACCGCGACCGTGCGATCGCCCGCATGATCCGTGCGCTCGAGGAGACCACGATCACCGGCGTGGCCACCACGATCCCCGCCGATCTGGCCATCTTGTCGCACCCCGACTTTGCCGCCATCGAGCACTCGACCAAGTGGGTCGAGGAGGTGCTCGACCTCACCGGCATCGGTGGCGCTGCGGGGGCACCCCCGGACGCCGACGATGCTGAGCAAAAGGTGGAGCGCAACGTCCTCGTCGAGGTCGGCGGCAAGCGCTTCGACGTCAAGATGTGGATCCCCGAGTCCGAGATCGCTGCGTCCGGCGGCGGTGGGGCAGCCGCCAGGCCGCGGCCGCGCCGCTCCGGAGGGGGAGGCGGCGCGATCGCCGCTGCCGGGACGGGAGCGGTGGCCGTACCGATGCAGGGCACCATCGTCAAGGTGCTCGTCGAGGTCGGCCAAGAGGTCGAAGCGGCCGACACCGTGTGTGTGCTCGAGGCGATGAAGATGGAGAACAACATCGCCGCCGGCGTCGACGGCACGGTGGCCGAGGTCAAGGTGGAGACCGGCTCGTCGGTGTCCAACGGCGACGTCGTCATCATCATCACCCCAGCCGAGTAACCAAAGCTCACCCCTCGCGGGGACGGACCCACCAGGGGAACACCGGTTCTGACCGGACTTGTTCGGATTCTGCCCCCGGGACACCTCCGTCGGTATACGCTCCACAATCTGCGGACCGGAGCGGTTCGCCTTACCGGGGGGAACGTCTCGTGAGGAATGTCAAGAAGCTGCTCTTTGGCGCCTGCGCTGTTGCTGCGTTAGCGGTGACCGCATGCGTTCCGGATCCGCCGTCGGACAGTGGTCGCTATGTTTCGCCAACAGGCGTCGATGCCAGCGATTGCGCTGCGTCGGCGACGCCATGTCTCACGATCAACTACGCCGTCTCGCAAGCTGTGGCGGGTGAAACCGTCCACGTCGCCGCTGGCACCTATGACGAGCTCGTGTCGGTGACCAAGAGCTTGGTCTTCGAGGGCGCCAACGCCGGGAGAAGCGCCGGTGTCACTCCGGCACTACGCACCGTAGGAAGCGTCGTCAAGGGGTTCCGCAATCCGGGCGAACCTCATCCGGCGGCAGCGACCGGTGAGTTCAGCGTCACCATCGACGGCTTCACCATCGACCCCCAGGGCGACGCGTCGCTGATCGCCCCGTCGACCCATCACCTCGTCTCGCTGTTCGGCGGTCCGCAGGTGTCGGTCAAGAACAACGTGTTCACCGGTGGCCCATGGGTGTCCGACTGCGGCTACGCCTGCACGACGATGACCGACGCGGCCGTCATGGTTCAGTCCGGAACGTATGAGGTGAAGGACAACTCCTTCACCAACTTCCGCTCTCCGATCGATGTGACCCAGTTCGATTCGGGCCATCCTGTCGTGTCGGGAACGATCACCGGCAACTCGATCCACCACGTCACCAACCGGGCGATCTGGATCAACGAGTACCAGGGCGGACCGTTCCCCGGAACGATCACGGTGTCGAACAACAACCTTGATTCGACAGGCTGGGATTCACCCGACTGGTCTCCGGCGGGCGTCGTCATCACCGCCGGTGGCAACACGGTCAGCGACAACACCTTCACCGGCTTCGGCTCGGGTGTGTACGGCCAGGTGTGCAACGGGACCAACGTCGACTCGGACCTCAACACCTTCACCGGAAACACGTTCGTCAACAACCGTGCCGGCATCAACTTCTACGTAGCCGGAGCATGCGGGCCGACGACCGTGAACGCTGCGATCAGCGGCAACAGCTTTGACGGCGGTCTCTGGAGCGGGGCCACCGTTGTGGACGTCCCCAAGATCGGGGTTCGCTGGACCGGTGCCGCTCGGCCCAACGATCTCGATGCCAAGTGCAACTGGTGGGGCTCGGCCGATGGCCCGGGCGCTCCCGGTGCCAGCACCGTGACGCCGGGCGTCGACTTCTCGCCATGGAACTTGGCCAGCAGCGGACCTTGCACCGGTAGCTGACGACCCCAGCGGTCACACGTAGTCAGGAACAGCCCGGCCGTGTGCCGGGCTGTTCCGCGTTCTCGACCGGGTAGCAGGGGTTTCCACGCTGTCGAGACGCCCCGCTCGGAGCCCATCGTCGATCGCTAACTGGCCGAGGCCTGCTCCTGGCCGCGGGCCTGCTCGGTCAACATTTTCTCGCCTGACCGGAGGGTGGCCGTGGCCGCCTCCGACGACTTGCGAAGCTGCCCGTCGATCTGGGCCGTGCGGTAGGTGTCGGCGTCCTTGCCCACCCACATCACCGATCGGCTCTTTGCCCGCAGGTCGTTGACGTTGCCGTCGATCTCGGCCGCCTTCTTGGCCAGGTATCCGGCCAGGTCGTTCATCTGTACCGGGTCGCCACCCAGTTCGGTATCCGCCATCGTCTCGCTCCTGTCTGTGTTGTCTGGTTGGTGATTTCGTGCTCGGCCGGCTCAGCGAGCCGACGTGCGCTCCTGTTGAACGCGCTGGGTCTTGGCCATCTCCCGCAGCTGCTCGTAGCCCGCCACCAGCTTCTCCAGTTGGCTGCGGGCCGACGGCCACGTCGACGACTTGAACTTGCTGGCGTCCGGCCCGCGCCAGTCCACCTTGGCCACGCGGCCATCGAGATCCGAGATCACCGCCCGCACCCGCTTCGCCTCAGCATCGAGGCTGGTCTCGAACGTCCGCATCTGTGCCGGATTCATGCCCATGAAGGCCATGTCCGCTCTCCCTTCGTTGAGTGTTCGCTCACCGTAAGGAGATGCGCCCCACCTGTCACCGGGCATCACAACCCGGGGCAGGCTCCGGGCCGGTGCCGGCGGTCTCCCGCCGGTGGTCTCAGACCGGCGGCGGTTCGATCCTCTGCACCGTTGCGACCCGATCGATCGACCGATCGAACGAGGCGATCTGGCCCACGCCGGCACGTTCGGCGCAGGCCACCAGATAGGCCTCGGCAAAGTCGATCCGCTCGACCTCGTACACCTCCACGGCTCGCAGCAGCACGACAGCATCCAGCGTGACCACGCTCTTCATCGCCAGGAGCGAGCGCATCGCTTCGGCCACCTGGACACGCTGCACCTCATAGAAGGACTCCAGCACGTACACCGTCTCTGCCACGATCAGGTCGGCGAGAAAAAGCTCGTCAGCGGTCCGAAGGTAGGCGGTAGCTCGCCCCGCCATGTCCCGAGGGTCACCGGTGAGGTGTCGAATCAGGATGTTGGTGTCGAGGAATGCGCTCACCGCCGCTCGGATGCGCGACTGCGTCGCGTGCTCTCAACCACCTCGTCCCAGGATGCGCCACGCTTGCTCTCGGGTACCGGCACCGAACCTGCGAGGTCGAGGAACTCGGGGGTTCGGGCGACCACCGCTCGGGTGCCCTGAACCCGAAAGATCAGCTGATCCCCGGTGCTGACGCCAAGCGCTTCGCGGACGGCCCGGGGAATGGTCACCTGCCCCTTGGAGGTCAGCTTCGCTGCGACGTCCATGTGACTCCTTACGTAGCGCGGTAGGTAAGGATACCTCGGCGCGATCACTCCCGGACGGGCAGCCTTGTCGCTTGATCGCGAAATGCGCAGAGGTTGGCGAGCAGGCGCATGCTCGACAGGCTGCCCGCCTTAACGTTGACCAACTGCGGGGTGCTCACCAGGTACGCCAGGCAGCGAGCCCGGCTGATCGCCACGTTCAGGCGGTTCTGCGAGAACAGGAAGTCGATTCCCCGAGGAGCGTCGGACGCGCTCGAAGCGGTCATTGTGTAGAAGACCACGGCCGCTTCCTGGCCCTGAAACCTGTCGACGGTGCCCACCGGAACCCCGGCCATCCCCTGCGCCTCGAAGGTCACTCTCATCAGGTTCACCTGGTCGTTGTAGGGCGCAACGACCATGATGTCCGACGCCTCCAGCGGCCGGGTCTCGCCACGCTGATTCGTCCAGTCGGTGCCCAGCAGCCGGTCAACTTCGCGGGCCACAGCCTCGGCCTCCTCCACCGACTCGGTTGAGCGACCCTCATGGCGCACCGGCACCCACCGCAGCCCGGTGCCGAACTCCGTCGTCTGCTGTGCGCACGACTCGTGGCTCACCAACCGGCCGTCGTAGACCCGCTCGGAAATGAACCGGCACACGTCCGGGTGCATCCGGCGGGTCACGTCCAGAAACACACCCCGCTCCGCCGGCATGGTCGCTTCGTCGCCCAGCACGTGCTCCAACACGCTCGCCCCGGAGCCGTGCGGATGGGACGCCTTGGACACCTGGGCCAGCTGCAACGGGTCGCCCAGCAGGATCAGGTTCGTCGCGGCTCCGGAGGCCGCCAGCGTGTCGGCCAGCGACAGCTGGCCGGCCTCGTCGACGATCAGCGTGTCCACCGGCGCACCTCGCAGGTCCTTGCCGGCGAACAGCCAAGTGGTGCCTGCCACCAGGTTGTACGTGCCGTTGGCACACGCCAGATTGCCTCCGGCGTACGTCACGCCCGGCAACCCGCCCGATCGCGGTTCTGCTCCGCGCCGCACGGCCCGGAGCAGCTCCGACTCCCCGTTGTCCCCGAACACCTTCACCACTGCGCTCAACAGGTTGTCGATGGCGCTGTGGGAGAACGCAGTAATGCCCACCCGCTGCCCCGAGCGGATCAGCTCCAGGATCAGGTGCGCTCCGCTGTAGGTCTTGCCCGTGCCGGGCGGGCCTTGGACCGCCACGTAGCTGTGATCCAAAGAGGGCGCCCAGCGACGCATCTCGTCGAGGTCCCCCGCGAAGGTGGCACCGGGAGGTCCCTCGCTGTCCACAAACCGGGGAAGCTCACGACGCAGCAGCGCCAACGACACGGGGTTGGGCGCCCCGAACGCCTCCGGATCCAGCAACCGGGCAGCAAAGTCGTCCAGCGCTTCCGGCTTGGGTTTGGGCGCCACCCAGTCGTTGAAGACGATCGCCTCCGGCAACACGCCCAGTTCGCGGCTGCTCTCGTTCCATGCCAGATCAAGGACCCCGGGCTCAGCGGCGACCACGCTGGAGTATCCCGTTTGGCCATCCAAAGCCTCGAAAAACACCTGCTTGCCGGGCTTGGCCCAGCTCTCAACGTCCTGATGTGGAAAGGAGAAGCGCATGGCCGGGTCAATGGCCCCACCGTGCCGTTTGTGAACCCTTGGGATCTCGGCCTCCCACCTCAACGATCCGATCACCAGCGGGTCATCCAACAACGAGGATGTTGAGCCCGCCAAACGGGACATCTGCTGCGCCTTGTGCGCACTCCACTCGCGCTGCCAGTAGCCCAGCACGTCGGCGAGGAGGTGCTCGTCGGTGTCGGGGCCAAACTCCTTGAGCGCTTCAACCCGGGCCTCGAGTTCTTCGGGCAGTTCGTTCGGAACCAGCTCAGCGTCTCGCCAGTCGTGGGCGTCGTTCCGCTGTTCCACCAGCCAGTCACGCACGGCCCGAGTCGCCCGCACATCGTCGGCGTTGTAGGCGGCGATCCGGTCGAGCGTTGCCGGGTCACCGCCGGCCATGAACTCCTCGTAGGCCACCACCGCCCCGGCGCCCTGCTCGATGTCATCACCCCGTTGATACCCGGCGAGCGCTTCGAGGTGCTTCAGCCCGTAGGACTCGACGCCCACCTGCATCCCGCCCCGGATGACGACCAACAGGTCGACAAACGCCCCGGTGCCCACCAGGTCGTCGAGCAGCACCTCCCCCACCCCGTACTGCCCTGCCAGGCGCTCCAGAGCGGACCGCTCGGTGTGGTTGTAGTGGTAGACGTGCATGTCTGGGTAGCGCACACGCCGCTCGGCCAGGTACTCGATCAGCGCCCCGACCTGCGTGCGTTCCTCGGCCAGGTCATGTGCCCAGCGGGCGTGGTAGGTCCAGCCGTCGCCGCCCCGATCCCCGGCTCCATCCCCGTCGGGGTCGCGACAGATCCACCCGAACAGAAAGATCAGGTCGTCCGAGGGCCGCCAGAACGGGTGGCCCTCAAAGTCGAGAAACACGTCGCCATCGTCGGGCTTGGGCAGTTGTTCGTACCCCAGCGATCCGGGTGGTCCATCCGCCACGTCGATGAATCGAAACGGCGGCGCCTCGTCGGGCGAGTCGCGGGCGACCCGTTGCAGCTCCGCCTGGATGGACATCTGGGCCAGCCGATCCGGGTCGATGCCTTCCACCTCGGTGCCGGGGCGCGCATCGGCCAGGCCCGCAAGCGTCCCGATGCCGCTCGCTTCCAGCAGCGGGACGTCCATCGTCCGGACGTTGGCCACCAGGTGCACTGCGTCCTCGGAGCGCCAGCAGGCAGCGCACGTCGCTTCGAAGTCGCAGACCTCGCAGTGGTCGCAGGGGACGGGCGTGGTGTCCGCCTTCGCTCCCTCCTCGCTCATCAGCTCGTGGAACCCCGATCGCAGGTGTCGCCAATACGGCATCACATCGTCGGTTCGAATCGTCTCGAACTCACCCGATCCGAGCCACAGGTGCATCTGTTTCGGCTTGATGCCGGTGAGTGCCTCGATCGCCTCGGCGTAGAAGCACAGCTGCAGCACGTGGCCGGGCTTTGCCTCCGAGCGAGCCAACTTGGCGTCGACCGGCTCGTAGCTCACCTGTCCGGTCTTTTCGTCGATCACCCGCAGCACAAAGTCGGCCACGCCGCGAACTCCGTCGTGTGCGAACGGCATCTGGTAAATCACGTCGTGGTCCCCGGCGAACGGGTCGCCGATGCGCTCCACCCAGTCGGCAAACCGCTCGGTCGGCGCTCGATCGGGGATCTCAAGTATCGACAGCCCCTGCGCCCGGTAGGCCTCCAGGCACGCCGCCTCATGCTCCAACCCCTTGTTGGCCAGCAATCGGGCGAACGAGCCGAACGGCTGAGGGACCGGGGCAATCGCCCCGGACTCCAGTTGGTGCTGCAGCGTGAGGGCGTGCTCGCAGCACAGCCAGGCGGTGATCTTGGACGGGGTCAGCAGCCGAGCGGTCACCCGAACATCATGACCCGGTTGACGCGGACCACACCCTGCTGACCCCATAGCTTGAGAGCCGCTCAACCCTGGGGCGAGGCCTCGTCCAGCGGGATCCCCATCACGGCGGCGACGCGAGTGAGGTCACCATCCTGGGCCAGCAATGTGGCCCCGTACCGCAGTGCAATGGCGGCAATCATGCAGTCGACCATGCCTCGTGGAGTAACTCCGACCCGTCGACACGTCCGGTAGATACGGGCAGCGGCATCGAAGTCGATCACGGCATCGAAGTTGAGCAGATCAAAACGCCCCAAAAGCCGCCGGATGTCCTGTTCGCGTTCGTCATTTCGCGCGCCAGCAGCCAGTTCCATGATCACCGGCTGAGTGACGCCGAGGGGCTCGCTGGTGGTGATGATGTCGGTCAGCCTGCGATCAACCTCGCTACCTGTGGCCCTATCGAACTCAACCCACGCCGACGTGTCAGCGAGGATCACGCTGCGTCGGCCGGCCCGCTATCGGCTGGCAGCACACCGATGGCGTGGGCACCTCGCATGGCCAGTGCTTCCTCACGGGACATCGGCTGACCGGCAAGATGACGGAGCGCCAGGTCCACCGCCTCAGTCTTGGTGTTCACGGAGAAGCGATCCATGATCGCCCGAACGTAAACGTCATCGATTTCGATGTTGGTTCGAGTTCGAGCCATACACCTATCCTACACCTCACGTGTAAAGAACGTGTACGACCACCCGCCGGATGGAGTCCTCCTCGGAGCGACCCAGACCGGACAGCTACTGGAAATTGTCTACGTACCGTCCGATACTGAACGCCGAGTTATCCACTCTATGAAGCTGAGGCCGGGCACACAGGCCGATTTCCTATGAGCACCACCACGACCGAACCGACCCGGAAGAATGCGCCGAGGCCGACGCCCGACACCCCGCTGTACCCATACGGCGACTACCTCGCCGATGCTGACGGCTATCTCTACAAGCCCACCGGCGAGCCCGACATCCTCGACGGCAAACACGCCACCATTGCGGCGATTGAGGCCGAGGCCGACGACTACGCCACCCGCCCGCTCTCGGAGTTCACCACCTACGCTGGGAAGTAGCTCTACCCGGCGAGCCCGTCACTCTGGACGGGGTGGGAGCTTCAGGCCAGGCCGAGGTCAGCTTTGACTTCCTCCCAGGCGAGGAACTCGTTCTCGGCTCGGGCCAGCTCGAGTTCGCGTTGATCTACCAAGTCCTCGGCGGCCTCGTCCTGCTCCGAGCCCTCAAGGGTGACGACCTGCTCAAGGGCCTCGACGACGAACCGCTCGACACGGACTGCACGCACTGGGTCATCGATGATGGGTTGTGCGAGTTCATCGAAGTTCTTCGCCATAGAAAGTCGCCTCCTTCGTACAGCCAACGTAGCTGGGGTCAGGCCCCATCTCCTTCCCGGTCACCGCTTCCGCGCCTGCGCAGCTTCCGGCCAGAGAGCTTCCCGGAGAGCTTCCCGGAGAGCTTGCCCGTTGCCGACTTCGCCTGGCTGAAAGTGTCGCCACCGAAGGTCTTCACCGTGCCGATGCCAGCAGCCCCTCGCTCAAAAGTCGTGTCCCAGGTCTCGGAGGCAGCGTGCTTCCACTTTCGGGCCTCGGCCGATTGGAGGGACGCCTCGATCTCAAGCAACCCGTGGAATTCGCCGACGCCCTCGACGACGCTGTTGCTCGCCTTGATGACGGCCGGCGACTGGATCGGGTTGAGCAACACCTTCGAGTTGGCCGTGTTGGCTGCAGCCTCCATGCGAACAAGCAGCCGTTCGGCACTCTCCACGAAGAGGTTCACACGATCCCGTCGGGCAGCCTGCAGACCGATGCGATGCCGGTCGAGCTCGTCCGGCGCCGGCACGCTGGCGTCGTCGGCGTCGCTGACCGCCACCCGTTCGTACTCCAGTCCCTTCATGCGGTGCATCGTCCCCAGTCGAACGCCGGGCTTGCTGGGCAGGTCCTTTTGGGGCAACAGACAGGTGGTCAGCCCGGCCGAGTCCAGCACACCCTTGGCGGCCTCGACCTGCCTGTTCGTGCGGGCCGCCACGCCGATGGCGATCGGATCGACCCCCTCGTCGATCCAGCTGCGCACCTGCTCGACCAGCGCATCAAGCATCTCGGGCCGGGTGCGAAACCCGGCCAACACCGGCTCGGGCCCCGACCGCAAGCTGTGGTAGCCGGCGAAGGAATGCTGGTCGGACCCACCGTCGAGGTCGTCGGCGGTGACGCCCCCATCGGTGACGTTGTTTCAGGCGGTGGTCGACGTCGCCCGCTCGGACAACCCCGAGGCTTCAGTCGAGCACCTGTCACTGGCCCAGAGGTCCTGAGGGCACGTTGCGCAGGTACGGATCCGCACCCCCTGGGGAGAGATCCCGCGGGCATCAACCGGCTGCCCTAAAGAATGAGCAGTTCCGTCGTGATGCCGAGGCGCTTGGCTGCTGGCCAGCATCGATCGGTGGTGACGAGCCGATCTGCGCCTTCCACCTTGGCCGCAGCAATGACCAGAGCGTCCGGGAGCTTGAGCGATTGGTGACGAGCCCGCAGTCCTGCAGCCGTCACCGCTATCTCATCGCCAATCGGAACCGTCCCGATGGGCAAGGTGGCCACCATGTTGCGCACGACCTCAACCGCCTCGGCGCCGCTCCTGGATGGTCCGACCAGAATCTCGGCGAAAACTGAAGCTGACATCGCGAGCGTTTGGTTCTCCGAAAGCGCATCCCCAATCGCCTTGGCTGCCGACCCGTGATGCGCGTCCTCCGCGTTGAGGAACCCGATCAGCACCCCTGCATCCAAGTGGGTCAGTCCCATTCATCACGCAGTCTGTCGAGTTCGTCGGGTTCGTAGACGCCGGTCAGGGCCCCGGCGAACTCAGCGAGCACATCATCGACTCGCTCGAACGTCACCCGACCAGGCCCATCGGATCGAGCAGCAAGTTGATCACCAACTGCGAAACCAGCAGAGCGAAACGCTTCAGCAGGAATCGTCACCTGGCGCTGAGAACTCACGCGGGTGGTCCCCTTCCGTCGCTTCTTTACTTCTGCCATGGATCTAAATGTACTCCGTCGACGGGTGGCAGACAACGCATTCGATGGCTCAGCTGCGGAACCTGCCTGGGGTGCCTGCCCAGGTGATGTAGAGCCGATCGCGGGCGCGTGTGGACCCCACCCACAGCAGGGACTTCTTCAGCTCGCTCGGACGCCACCGGGGTGGCGACCTCCGGCGGTTCTCGACATCCGCCAATGGATGAACTGGGCTTCTCATCCGCAGCAGTCCAACGAATGGGACAGACTCGGGCGCTCGACGGCACCCAGGAGGCCGACGCCGACCACGTAAATGTGACCTGGACCTTCCACCCCGACGATGGGCTACAAGCGGTGTTCACGGCAACCGACTGAATTCAGTCGATCTGCGACAGCCCGAGACGTTGCTGAACCTCGTCAAACGCAGGGATCGTCGCGCCAAGCTCAGCAGCCTTGAGGGCATGCGACCTGGCCTCGGGCTCCGCACCACCGTCGAGGTGAGCCTTGGCCAGGAACGAGTGGCACCACCCCAGTTCCTCATCACCAAGACCAAGCTCATCGATGCCGATCAACCCCCGCTTCAGCATCGGCACAGCCTCAAGCCCGGCGCCCATCATCGCCAGCACGCAACCTCGGGTATCCACGTTGGCATCGCTCGGGTCCTGCGCTACCACCTCGGACGAGAGCCGGTCAGCCTCGCCATATCGCTCAACTAATCCAAACACCGCGATGTAGTACGCCACCGCCCCCTTGAGAAACAGCTGCGTGTGAGCGTCCCAGCCCGGAGTCTTTAGCATCTCTGTGGCAGCGGACAGCTTCTCGGCGGGGCTGGAACCATCTTGGGAAAGAACGGCCCACCGCCGCTCGTGTTCGGCCTGAGCCTGAGCCTGAGCCTGAGCCTGAGCCTGAGCCTGAGCCTGAGCCTGAGCCTGAG